>NZ_SOFK01000009.1:0-120575 GCF_004402675.1 Cryobacterium sp. MDB2-A-1
ATTGTGCACGCTGTTGAGTTCTCAAGGATCGGACGCACCCGGCTTCAGGCCACACCGTAACCGGCTTAGTGGCTGTCGCTCCGAGGCAACTTGTCTAACCTAACCTCCCCCGCAGCCCCTGTCAAATCGGCCGGGACCCCGCTTCTCGACACGAAAACGCGTCCACAAAAGGAGTTCAACCAATCCGACAAAACTTGCGGGAGGAAGACTTTCAAGCCTACGCCTCGCACATCCGAATCAAGGATTCGAGAGTGAGAAAAGCGTAAAACTTCGGTCCCACGTGAGGCCGGAAAGCACTGCGGCTTTTCCGCACCTTTGGGGTACGTGAAGACATTACGTGCCCCCACCACCCCCGTCAAAACCCGCACCACCCCGGGCGTGTCACGCCCCCGCCCACGCCGCCCCCAGCATCCGCGAGAGTACGATTTTGGCCCTTAAACCTCCGGTTTAAGGGCCAAAATCGTACTCTCGCGGCGGGGACTGCTCGACGAAGACGCCGGGCAGGGACTACTCGACGAAGACGCCGGCCAGGGTCTTCTTGCCGCGGCGGAGCACGGCGACACCACCGGGGAGCACGGCCCCCTCGATGGTCTGGTCCTCGCTGAGGACCTTGACGTTGTTCAGGTACACCCCGCCCTGCTTGATCGCGCGCCGGGCCTCGCTCAGGCTCGTCGTGAGTCCGGTGTCCACGAGCAACTGCATGACAGGTGCGTGCGGGGCCGTTGTCGTGTTGGGGAGTTCACGCAGGGCGGCCTCGAGGGTCTCCTCGTCGAGGTCGGCGAGGTCACCCTGGCCGAAGAGGGCCTGCGCGGCGTGGATGGCAGCATCCGTCGCCGCCCGCCCGTGCACGAGGCTCGTCACCGAGACGGCGAGGGTGCGCTGGGCGAGCCGCTTGAAGGGTTCCGTGGCAACCGATTCCTCGAGGCCCTCGATCTCGGCCCGCGTCAGGAACGTGAAGATCTTGAGGCGCAGGATCACATCGGCGTCGTCGGTGTTGAGCCAGAACTGGTAGAAGGCGTATGGGCTCGTCAGGGTGGGGTCGAGCCAGACGGCGTTGCCCTCGCTCTTGCCGAACTTGGTGCCGTCGCTGTTCGTGATCAGGGGTGTGCCGATGGCGTGCACGCTCGCACCCTCTGCCTTGCGGATCAGGTCCGTGCCGCTCGTGAGATTGCCCCACTGGTCGCTGCCCCCGGTCTGCAGCACGCAGCCGTGCGCGCGGAAGAGCTCGAGGAAGTCCAGGCCCTGCAGCACCTGGTAGCTGAACTCGGTGTAGCTGATGCCTGCGTCGGAGTTCAGCCGCGCGCTTACCGCATCCTTCTTGAGCATGGTGCCGACCCGGAAGTACTTGCCGATGTCGCGCAGGAAGTCGATCGCGCTGAGCGGACCGGTCCAGTCGAGGTTGTTCACCAGGGTGACGGGATTGTCGCCCTCCGCGCTCAGGAAGCGCGACACCTGCGCCTGCAGGTAGCCGACCCAGGTGCCGACGGTGTCCTTGGTGTTCAGCACCCGCTCCGCGGTGGGCCGCGGGTCGCCGATCAGACCAGTGGAACCGCCGACGAGGCCGAGCGGCCGGTGACCGGCGAGCTGCAGGCGGCGCATCAGCAGGAGCTGGACGAGATTTCCGAGGTGCAGGCTCGGCGCGGTCGGGTCGAACCCGCAATAGAAGGTGATCGGCTCCCCCGCGAGCAGCGCGCGCAGCTCGGCCTCGTCGGTCGACACCTGCACGAGGCCACGCCAGGAGATCTCCTCCCAGACATTCTCGAAGGTAACGTCGTTGGACTGCTGCTTGAGGATCACGGAATCTGACACGCAGCCCAGATTACCAGCGCGGCCGTGCCGGGCCGGGAGGACAGGCCTAAGCCTTCATCGTGAATAATTAAGCCTGAAGAATGAATATTCAGATATATAGCGTGTACGCTTACTTTATGCGGGCGAACTCCCGCGCTGCACAGCAATCGCACCGGAGGGCGCGCTCATGTTCGTGATCACCGCAGACCAGATCGACAGCCGCCACGACCGGGACCGGGCCGGCGAGATGATCGCCCGCCTCGCCGCCGACTTCGGCCCCGCCTTCCTCCTGCCGCCAGACCAGACCTCCGGCGACGAGATCCAGACGCTGCTCACCGACGCCGCGACCGCGCTCGACGTCGTGTTCGCGCTGCACCGGTCGGGGCACTGGAGCATCGGCCTCGGCATCGGCCCGGTCCGGGTGCCGCTCCCCCACGCCACCCGGCAGGCCTCCGGCGCGGCATTCATCGCCGCGCGGGCCGCCGTGACGCGAGCCAAGAAAGCGGATGCCCGCTTCGCCCTCGACGCAGACGGGTCCGGGGCCACGGCGGCCGGGGCATCCGCCGGCCGGCCCCACCCCGGCTTGCCCGCTGGCGCACCGATTCTGGCCGGCGCCGAGGTCGAGGCGCTCATCGCGACCGTGCTCCTGCTCCGCCAGCGCCGCTCGCCGGAGGGCTGGGCGGCGGTCGACCTGCTGCGCGGCGGGCTCAGCCAGGTCGACATCGCCGCCCGGCTCGGGATCACGCCCGCCGCGGTGAGCCAGCGGATCAAGTCCTCGCTCTGGAGGGTCGAGGAGGCTGCACACCCCGCACTCGTTAGGCTCGTGGAAGACCTCGAGCAGACTTCGACAGAAACGGACACCGCCGGATGACGATCCAGTCCTTCCAGATCCTCGCCACGCTGTACTGGATGCTGCTGTTGCTCGTGACGATCGGCTCGCTTGGCTGCGCCGTGCTCGCGTTCCGGTGGCGGAAGCAGACCTTCGCGATCATCTCGGCGGGCGGCCTCGCCGGCGCCCTGCTGATCGCGGCGGCCCCCGCTCCGGGCGGCAGCGACACCTTCGGCGTCATCCTCGGACTGATCGCACTCGCCCTCGCCGTCGTCGGCGGCGGTCCGATGGCCCTGCTCGCACTCGACTTCGCCACCCACGATTCCGCGCGGCCCGGCCAGCACGGCGGCATCCTCGTCGACGACGGCGCGACGCCCGCAGCACCCGGCGCGGCCGGTGCCGTGCACGAGGTGCTCCGCGGCGGTCTCATGATCGGCATCCTCGAACGGCTCGCGGTCGCGGGGGCGATCCTCGCCGGGTTCCCCGAGGCGATCGCCGTCGTCGTCGCCATCAAGGGCGTCGGCCGGTTCACCGAACTCACCGAGGCCGAAACCCGTGAGCGCTTCATCATCGGCACCTTCGCGAGCCTGATCTGGGCCTGCGCGTGCGCCGCCCTCGTGAAGATCGCGACGAGCTGAGCGACTGCGTGCGCTGAGTTACGGCCCCTCTGCGCGATCGGGAGGGTGTTTTGTCGGTGACTTAAACCCCCGACGCGTTTCCAAGCTGCGGATGCCGCCGGTAGGGCGACACGGTCGGCTCGCCCGGGAGCCAGAATCGCCACGGGAACGCCACTCCCCCGCCGGGACCGCTGACGCCGGTGCGCGGACCGGTGCGTACCGCAGGCGCGGGAATGGCGGGCAGGGTCAGCTCGAACGGCAGGGCGCCGAGATCGGCGCCGTCGTCGCCGAGCCCGATACCGAGGGCGATCGTGAGCCGCGCCGGTCCCCTGGCCAGATCGCCGTCGGTCTTCGAGGTCGTGCGGCGCGACCGGGCTTCGGCCAGTCCGTCGACGATCTCGCCTCCGCGGAGCAGGAGCGCTGACGCGGCACCCTCCGGGGAACAGACGATGTTGGCGCAGACGTGCATCCCATAGCTGAAATACGCGTAGAGGTGCCCGGGCGGGCCGTACATGGCCGCATTACGCCGGGTGCGACCCCGGAAGGCATGCGAGCCCGGGTCGGTTCCGTCGCCGAGGTAGGCCTCGACCTCGGTGATGCGCAGCGCGACCCCGCCGTGGCGGAGAACCGCACCGAGCACGAGCGGGGCGAGTTCGATCGCCGGCCGTGCGAGCAGCTCCCGGTCGAGGCTCACCGGCGGCGCCCGTCACGTCGCAGTTCCCGCGCGGCGTTCACCCGTGGCGCCCGCTAGAGCGCGAGTGCCGAGGCGAGCACGCGCACCCGGGCGACGAGCACGGCACGCTGCTCGGCAACGCGAACCGGGGCGGTGCCGCCCTGGCCGTCGCGACCCTCGACGGACCCGTGGATACTCAGCACGCTGCGCACCTCGGGGGTCAGGTGCGCGGAGATCGTGAGGAGCGCGTCATCGTCGACCTCGTGGAGTTCGAGTTCGTTCTGCTCGGCGTACTTCACGAGGAGCCCGGTGATCTCGTGCGCGTCCCGGAACGACACACGCTGCTTGACGAGCCATTCGGCGACATCGGTGGCCAGGGAGTAGCCCGCGGGGGCGAGTTCCGCCATCCGCTCGGTGTGGAAGGTCAGCGTCGCGATCATGCCGGCGAAGGCGGGCAGGAGCACCTCGAGGGTGTCGATCGAGTCGAAGACGGGTTCCTTGTCCTCCTGCAGGTCGCGGTTGTACGCGAGCGGGAGACCCTTGAGGGTCGTGAGCAGGCCGGTGAGGTTGCCGATCATGCGACCGGACTTGCCGCGGGCGAGTTCGGCGATGTCGGGGTTCTTCTTCTGCGGCATGATCGAGGACCCGGTCGAGTACGCGTCGTCGAGGGTGACGAAACCGAATTCGCGGGTGTTCCAGAGGATGATCTCCTCGGCGAGGCGGGAGATGTCGATGCCGATCTGGGCGGTGATGTACGCGAACTCGGCGACGAGGTCGCGGCTCGCGGTTCCGTCGATCGAGTTCTCGACGACGTGGCCGAAGCCGAGGTCGGTCGCGACGAGCCGGGCGTCGAGGCCGAGGGTGTTCCCGGCCAGCGCGCCGGAACCGTACGGCGAGTAGTCCGCGCGCTTGCCCCAGTCGGTGAAGCGTTCGAGGTCGCGCACGAGCGGCCAGCAGTGCGCGAAGAGGTGGTGGGCGAGGAGCACCGGCTGCGCATGCTGCAGGTGGGTGCGCCCGGGCATGATCGCGGTCTCGTTGGCCTCGGCCTGGGCGGCGAGGGCGTCGATCACCGTGATCAGGTGCGCGGAGATGCTCGCGGCCTTGTCGCGGAGCAGCATCCGGATCAGGGTGGCGACCTGGTCGTTCCGGCTGCGCCCGGCGCGGAGCTTGCCGCCGAGCGGGGCGCCGACGATGTCGATCAGGCCGCGTTCGAGGGCGGAGTGCACGTCCTCGTCGCTCTCGGCAGGCTGGAAGCTTCCATCGTTGATGGCGGCGTCGAGCCGGTCGAGCCCGGCGATCATGGCGGCGAGTTCTTCGGCGCTCAGGTAACCAGCGGCGGCCAGGGCACGGGCGTGAGCCCGGGAACCCCGGATGTCGTATGGCGCGAGTGGCCAGTCGAACTGGGTCGACTTGCTCAACCGTGCGAGCTCGGGGCTCGGTCCCCCGGCGAAGCGGCCACCCCAGAGGGCGCCCGCCTCACCGGCGCGGTTGACCGGAGAATCGCCTGTCATGCTCCGGACCCTACTTGCCGGCCAGGTCGCGGCGTGCGGAGATCTTGCTCGGCAGCGACCACAGCTCGATGAACCCCTTGGCCATGCTCTGGTCGAAGGTGTCTCCGGTGTCGTAGGTGGCGAGGTTGAAGTCGTAGAGGCTCTGCGGGCTCGTGCGGCCGGTGACGACCGCGGTGCCGGCGTGCAGCTTGAGGCGGATGTCGCCGGTCACGTACTTCTGCGTCTCGTCGATGAACACGTCGAGGGCACGCTTGAGGCCGGAGAACCAGAGCCCGTCGTAGACGAGTTCTGCCCACTTGGCCTCGACGCCGCGCTTGTAGCGGGCGAGGTCGCGTTCGATGGTCATGTTCTCGAGCTCTTCGTGCGCGGCGATGAGGGCGATGCCGGCGGGGGCCTCGTAGACCTCGCGGCTCTTGATGCCGACGAGGCGGTCTTCGACCATGTCGATCCGGCCGACGCCCTGGTCGCCGGCGAGCTTGTTCATGATCTCGATGGCCTGCAGAGGCGTGACGGGCTTGCCGTCGATCGCGACGGGGACGCCCTGGTCGAAGCGGATGACGACCTCGGTCGCGTCCCGCGTGACCGTGGGGTCCTGGGTGTACGTGTAGAGGTCCTCGATCGGCGCGTTCCACGGGTCTTCGAGGAAGCCGGTCTCGACCGCGCGGCCGTAGACGTTCTGGTCGATCGAGTACGGGCTCTTCGCGGACTGCTTGATCGGCAGGTTGTGCTCCGCGGCGTAGATGATGGCCTTGTCGCGGGTCAGCGCGAAGTCCCGGACCGGGGCGAGGGAGATCAGGTCGGGAGCGAGCGCGGCGACGGCGGCCTCGAACCGGACCTGGTCGTTGCCCTTGCCGGTGCAGCCGTGGGCGACGCTGTCGGCGCCGAGCGCCTTGGCGGTGGAGGCGAGGTACTTGGCGATCAGCGGGCGGCTGAGCGCGGAGACGAGCGGGTAGCGCTTCTGGTACAGCGCGTTGGCCTTGAGGGCCGGGACGATGTAGTCGTTGGCGAATTCGTCCTTCGCGTCGACGACGATGGCCTCGACGGCGCCGCAGTCGAGCGCACGCTGGCGGATGGCCTCCATGTCTTCGCCGTCCTGTCCGACGTCGATGGCGAGTGCTACGACCTCCTTGCCGGTCGCATCCTTCAGCCAGCCGATGCCGACCGAGGTATCCAGTCCACCGGAGTATGCGAGCACAACACGTTCAGCCATGGTTCTCCCTCTAAATATCTACTAAGTCTCAGTTTACGGGTTGGTGTTGTGGCCGAGCAGCCAGACCAGCAGCGCCTTCTGCGCGTGCAGGCGGTTCTCGGCCTCATCCCAGATGATGCTCTGCGGCCCGTCGATGACGTCCGCGGTGACCTCGTAACCGCGGTCGGCGGGAAGGCAGTGCATGAAGAGCGCGTCGGGCTTGGCGCGGGCGAGCAGCGCGCTGTCGACGCGGTAGGCGCCGAGGGAGGCGACGCGTGCGGCCTTCTCCTCCTCGAAACCCATCGACACCCAGGTGTCCGTGACGACGACGTCGACGCCGGTGACCGCTTCCGCGGGGTCGGTGTAGAGGGTGATCGAGCCGCCGGTCTTCGCGGCGATGGCCTCGGCATCCGCCAGCACCTGCGGCTGCGGGGTGTAGCCGGCCGGGGAGGCGACACGGATGTGCATGCCTGCCGTCGCGCCGGCGAGGAGGTAGGAGTGCGCCATGTTGCAGGCGCCGTCGCCGAGGAAGGTCAGGGTGAGGCCGGCGAGCTCGCCGCGGTGTTCGCGGATGGTGAGCAGGTCGGCGAGGAGCTGGCAGGGGTGGAAGTCGTCGGAGAGCGCGTTGACGACGGGCACGGTGGTGCCGAGGGCCATCTCCTCGAGGCCGGCCTGGCCGTAGGTGCGCCAGACGATCGCGGCGACCTGGCGTTCGAGCACGCGGGCGGTATCGCCCGCGGTCTCCTTGCCCCCGAGCTGGCTGTTGGCGGTGCTGATGATCAGCGGGCTTCCGCCGAGGTCGGCGATGCCGACGGCGAAGGACACCCGGGTGCGGGTCGACGACTTGTCGAAGATCACGGCGACGGTCTGGGGGCCCGCGAGGGGTTTCGCCTGGAATCGGTCGCGCTTGAGCTCAACGGCCAGGTCGAGGATCTCGGCTTGTTCGGCCGGGGAGATGTCGTCGTCGCGCAGGAAATGGCGGGTCACGGGGTCACTTTCGCTGGAATGGGGGATTCTTCAGCCTAGAGGCTGGCCAGGGCGAGCCCGAATCGGCGCCCGAATTCGGCCAGCTCGGCCTCGCCGACGATGAGGGGCGGCGCGAGCCGGATGGTGGACTCGTTTGCGGCGTTGATGATGAGGCCGGCCTCGAGGGCCGCGTCGGCGAGCTTCAGGGCCACGGGCTCGGCGAGTCCGATTCCGAGCAGCAGGCCGCGGCCCCGCACCTCGAGGATGTGCGGGGAGTCGAAGCCGAGGATCAGGTCGCGGAGCTGCTCGCCGCGGCGGGCGGCGTTGGCGACGAGGCCGTCCCGCTCGATGATGCCGAGCACGGTGTTGGCGGTCGTGGTCGCGAGCGGGTTCCCGCCGAAGGTCGAGCCGTGCTGGCCGCGCTGGAACAGCTCGGACGTCGCACCGAAGGTGACGAGGGCGCCGATCGGCACCCCGCCGCCGATGCCCTTGGCGATCGAGATCGCATCGGGCAGGATGCCGTCGTGCTGGTACGCGAACCAGTCTCCGGTGCGTCCGGCACCGGTCTGCACCTCGTCGAGGATGAGCAGGACCCCGTGCCGGGTGCAGAGCTCTCGGGCGCGGCGCAGGAAGCCGTCCGGCAGGTCGATGACGCCGGCTTCCCCCTGCACGGGCTCGAGGAACAGGGCGGCGACGGTGTCGTCGATCGCGGCCTCGAGGGCCTCGAAGGTCGCGTGGATGTGCTCGACGCCGCCGGGCACCGGCAGGAACGGCGCCCGCATGGCGGGCTTGCCTGACAGGGCGAGGGCGCCCATGGTGCGGCCGTGGAAGGACTCGTGCAACGAGAGGATGCGGGTGCGCGGCCGACCGGGCTCGCTCCCGATGTTGAGGCGGGCGAGTTTGAAGGCCGCCTCGTTGGCCTCGGCGCCCGAGTTGCAGAAGTAGACACGGCCGGCCGGGCCGGCCCCGGTGATGCGCTTGAGCCGTTCGGCGAGCTCGATCTGCGAGGGGGACGCGAAGTAGTTGGAGATGTGCGCGAGGGTGCCGACCTGGGCGGACACGGCGGCGACCATCTCGGGGTGGGCGTGCCCGAGGGAGTTGACGGCGATGCCCGCGAGGAAGTCGAGGTATTCGGTGCCGTTCTCGTCCCAGACGTAGCAGCCGGCGCCGCGGACGAGCATCGCGCGCGGCGGCGCGAAGGTGAGCATCATCGCCGCGGTGTATCGGTCCCGCCAGCCCTCGCTGCGTTCCGCGAGCGTGGCCGCGTCGGTCGTGCCCGCGTAGGTTGCCGGTGAGTCGGTGATCGTTTCGCCTGTCATTCTCAAATCCGTCGTGTCGGTGGTGTGGTGCGGTTGGGCTTCAGTTCGCCCGGGGTACTACTTCGGTGCCGATCCCGCTCCCGGTGAAGACCTCGAGCAGGATCGAGTGCGGCACGCGCCCGTCGATGATGGCCGCCTTGGCGACGCCGCCCTCGACGGCGTCGAGGCAGGCGGTCATCTTGGGGATCATCCCGGATTCCAGGTCGGGCAGCAGGGCGCGGAGCTCGGGCACTTCGATGATCGAGACGAGGGAGTCCCGGTTCGGCCAGTCGCTGTAGAGCCCGGCGACATCGGTGAGGATGACGAGCTTCTCGGCCCCGAGCGCGATGGCGAGGGACGCGGCGGCGGCGTCGGCGTTGATGTTCAGGGACTGGCCCGGGACATCCGTGTCTGGCGCGATCGAGGAGATCACCGGGATGCGGCCCGCGTCGAGCTGGGCGTGCACGGCCTCTGGGTCGACGCCGATCACGTCGCCGACGAGGCCGAGGTCGACCTCCTCGCCGTCGATCATCGTGCCGCGGCGGCGGCCCTGGAAGAGTCCGGCGTCCTCGCCGGAGAGGCCGGCCGCGAGGGGGCCGTGCTCGTTGATGTGGCTGACGAGCTCGCGGTTGATCTGGCCGGTGAGCACCATCCGCACGACGTCCATCGCCTCGGGGGTCGTCACGCGGTAGCCGCCGCGGAATTCGCTCTGGATGCCGAGGCGGTCGAGCATCGCCGAGATCTGCGGGCCGCCTCCGTGCACGACGACGGGGCGGAGGCCGGCATAACGCAGGTAGACCATGTCCTCGGCGAAGCTGCGCTGCAGCGCCTCGCTGACCATGGCGTTACCGCCGAACTTGACGACGATGATCTTGTCGTGGAAGTGCTTGAGCCAGGGCAGCGACTCGATCAGGGTCTCGGCCTTGACCGCGGCCTCGGCCCGGGTGTTCGACTCGGCCTCGGTCGTGTCGACCTCTGCGTCGCTCGCGTGCGTTCCGGTGCCGGTGTCCGCGAGCGGATGCCGGTGCGAGGCCTTGCCGTGCGTGTGACGGGTCAACTCGAGTACGCGCTGTTCTCTTCGACGTAGGCGTGCGTGAGGTCGTTGGTCCAGATCGTCGCTTCCGCGTCCCCCGCGTGCAGCGTGATCAGCACCGTGACGGAGCGTGGCGTGAGGTCGACGAGTTCGCGGGGCTGGTCCGGCTCCCCCGCGGTGCAGACCTGCACCCCGTTGATCGTGACGTCGATGTTGTACGGGTCGAAGGCGGCATCCGTCGTGCCGACGGCGGCGAGCACGCGGCCCCAGTTCGGGTCGTTGCCGAAGATGGCGGTCTTGAACAGGTTGCTGCGGGAGACAGCGCGGGCCACGATGACGGCGTCGGCTTCGGTCTCGGCGTTGCGCACGGTGATGGCGACGTCGTGGGCGCTGCCCTCCGCGTCGGCCTGCAGCTGCAGGGTGAGGTCCTGGCAGATCGCGGTGAGCGCGGCGGCGAATTCGGCTTCGTCCGGCGCGATGCCGCTCGCGCCAGAGCCGAGCAGGCTCACGGTGTCGTTGGTCGACATGCATCCGTCGGAGTCGAGGCGGTCGAAGGTGATCCGGGTCGCGACCCGGAGCGCCCTGTCGAGCTGGGCGGAGTCGAGGACGGCGTCGGTCGTGATCACGACGAGCATTGTCGCGAGGCCGGGGGCGAGCATGCCTGCGCCCTTGGCCATCCCGCCGATCGACCAGCCGGCCGGCGCGGTCACGGCGGACTGCTTCGGAGTGGTGTCGGTCGTCATGATGGCCCTGGCGGCGGACAGGCCCGCTTCGGCGGACGTCGAGTCGTCCGTGCGCAGGGCGAGGGTGGCGTCCCAGATGCCTGCGGTGATCTTGTCCAGGTCGAGCTGTTCGCCGATCAGGCCGGTCGAGCAGACGAGCACCTCCCCGGCGGACACGCCGAGGCGGTCACCGACGGCCTCCGCGGTCGCATGGGTGGTCTGGAAGCCGATGCTGCCGGTGTAGCAGTTCGCACCGCCCGAGTTGAGCACGATCGCGCGGACGCTGCCGCCGCGCATGACCTGCTGGCTCCAGATCACCGGGTTCGCCTTGCAGCGATTGCTCGTGAACACGGTCGCGGCACTGGAGAGCGGGCCGAGGTTCTGCACGACGGCGAGGTCGAGTCCGCCGGACTTCTTGAGGCCGGCTGTGACGCCGGCTGCCGCGAATCCGGCGGGGGTTGTGACGCTCACGGGGCGACTCCATTCATGCTGAGGCCCAGGGTCTCGGGCAGCCCGAGGGCCAGGTTTGCGGATTGGATCGCGGCACCGGCGGTGCCCTTGGCGAGGTTGTCGACGGCGGTCACCGTGACGACGCGGCCGACGGCCTCGTCGACGGCGAGGCCGATCAGTGCGGTGTTGGCGCCGAGCACGTCGCTCGTGCGCGGGAAGTGTCCGGCCGGGAGCAGGTGCACAAACGGTTCGTCTGCGTATGCGCTCTCCCAGGCTGCGCGCACGGCGGCTGCGGAGGTGCCGGGCACGAGGCGCGCCGTCGCCGTCGCGAGGATGCCGCGGGACATCGGCACGATCACGGGCGTGAAGGAGATGGTCGGATTCACGGCGCCCGCCCAGCGCAGGCTCTGCTGGATTTCGGGAATGTGCCGGTGGGTGCCGCCGACCGCGTACGGGTTGGCGGATCCGAGCACCTCTGCGGCGAGGTTCGGGACTTTGAGGCTCTTGCCCGCACCCGATGGTCCGACGGCGAGCACGGCGACGAGGTCGGCCGGTTCGATCACGCCGGCGTGGATGCCGGGCGCGAGGGCCAGTGCGACCGTGCTCGCGTTGCACCCGGGCGCGGCGATCCGGCGGGCTCCGACCAGGCGGGAGCGCTGCTTGCCGCCACCGGGGATCGGGAGTTCGGGGACGCCGTACGCCCACGAGCCGAAGTAGTCGCCGCCGTAGAACGCCGCCCAGTCCGCTGCATCCTCCAGCCGGTGGTCCGCGCCGCAGTCGATCACGAGCGTGTCGGGCGACAGCTCCGCGCTCAGGGCACCGGATGCCCCGTGCGGCAGGGCGAGGAAGACGACGTCGTGCCCGGCGAGGTTGACGGCGTTCGTGTCCACGAGGGTGAGGTGCGCGAGGCCGCGAAGGTGCGGTTGCACGTCGATCAATCGCTGGCCCGCGTTGCTGTGCGCGGTCACCGTGCGCACCTCGAATTCAGGGTGTCCGGCGAGCATTCGCAGCAATTCTCCGCCCGCGTAACCGCTCGCGCCTGCAATTGCTACCGAAAAAGCCATGTGACAAACCTATCGCGCTGCCCCGCGCCCCCGGGAATCCGGGCGACATCGGGTCGGTTCCCGCCGGCATCCGCACCCGGCCACCCGAGCGCACGTCAGCTGCGCACGCAAGAAAGTTGCGCGCCACCTCCGCCGCGACGCGCCAATCGCGCCCGATCGCGCGCCATTTCCGCCGTTTCGCGCCAGGCGTGCCTGGCGCGAAACGGCGCACGTGGCGCGCACCCCGGAGTCTTACTCGCGGAGGGTCGCGTCGAAGCGGGCGGCCGCGACGGCCACGCCGGCGAGCTTCGCGTCGCTCGCTTCCGCGGCGGTCAGGGTGCGGTCGGTGGCCCGGAATCGCAGCGCGAACGTCAGCGACTTGCGGCCGGGCTCGATCCCGGTGCCGCGGTAGTCGTCGACGAGCTCGATGTGGTCGAGCAGCGCGCCGGCCCCTTCAGCCACTGCCGCGAGCACCTCGGCTGCGGGCACCGTGGCGCTGACGACGAGCGAGAGGTCCTGGGTCGCTGCGGGCATCGTCTTGATCGGTGCGGCGTGCAGTTCGGAACCGGCCTGGGCGAAGACGTCGGAGAGGGTGATCTCGGCGACGGCGACCACGGCGGGCAGGTCGAAGCCGGTCGCGACGGCGGGCAGCAGTTCGCCCGCGAAGCCGACGCTCAGCTCCCCGTCTGCGGTGGCGACGAACAACTCGGCGGTGCGGCCGGGGTGCATCGCCGGGTGCACTCCCTGGCGCACCAGGATCGGCACGCCGGTCGCGAGCGCGACCTGCTGCACGGCGGCGAGGGCGTCCTGCCAGCCTGCGGCGATCGGCGCCCGGCCGGGCTGGTGCCGCACGGTGTTCCCGGTGAGAGCGACGGCGACGGAGTACGGCTGCGGCGGGATGCCCGCGTTGAGCTCGGCCTCGAGTGCCGTGCTGGGGCGGGTGGCACCCGCCGGTACGACGAGGCTGCCGTAGCGGATGCCCGCCACCGGCCGGAAGACGAGTCCCTGTTCGAAGACGGCCAGGTCGGTGATCCCGCGAGAACGGTTGCGGTGCGCGATCCGCAGCAGGCCAGGGAGGATCGAGGTGCGCAGGAAAGGCGCCTCGCCGTCGAGCGGATTGGCTACGCGGGTATGGGGGACCTCGGCGACGGCGGGGATGCCGGCGGCGGCACCGGCGGCATCCGTCGTGGTCGCGAGCGGTGCGAAGAGGCGGTTGTCGGCCTCGGACACGAACGGGTAGGCGAGCACCTCGGTGTGGCCGGTGGCCGCGAGGGTCTGCGCGACCGTGCGGCGCAGGCGCTGCACGAGGGTCAGGCCGCGGCCGGGCGGGGCGACCGGGAGCACAGAGGGGATGCTGTCGTAGCCGACGATGCGGGCGACCTCCTCTGCGAGGGTCCACTTGTCGGTGAGGTCGGGGCGCCAGGTCGGCGGGGTCACCGAGAGTCCGGTCGGGGTTTCGACGAGCAGGCCGCCGATCTCGGCGAGGGCTGAGCGCTCCTCGTCGTCCGAGTAGGTGCGCCCGATCAGGCCGGAGATGAAGTCGCGCGGGAGCTCGATCGCGACGGGCGGCACCGAGGAGTCGAGCGCGGAGCCGAGGCCGTCCGCGGTTCCGCCGGCGAGGTCGACGAGCAGCTGCACGACGCGGGCAGCTGCCACGGCGGCGACCTGAGGGTCCACTCCGCGTTCGAAGCGACGGGAGGCCTCGCTCGGGAGCTTGTGGCGGCGGGCGCTGCGGGCGATCGACACCGGGTCGAAGTTCGCGGCCTCGATGAGCACGTTCGTGGTGGATGCACCGATCTCGGTGCTGCGGCCGCCCATCACGCCGGCGAGGCCGATGGCACCGGACTCGTCGGTGATCAGGAGGTCCTCGGAGTGCAGGGCGCGCACGACGCCGTCGAGGGTCGTGAGCTTCTCCCCCGGTTCCGCCCGGCGCACCAGGATGCCGCCGGCGAGGGCGTCGAGGTCGTAGCCGTGCAGCGGCTGGCCGAGTTCGAGCATGACGTAGTTGGTCACGTCGACGACGAGCGAGATGGACCGCATGCCCGCGAGGGCGAGCCGGGTGATCATCCAGGCCGGAGTGGGCCGGGACGGGTCGACGCCGCGCACGGCGCGGGTCACGAAGACGCTCGCGCCCACGCGACCGCGGATGGGGGAAGCGTCGGCGAGCGTGACGGGGAAATCAATCGTGGAAACCGCGGTCACCGTCGCGAGGGCGGGGTCGCGGAAGGCGGCCCCTGTCGCGTGCGAGTATTCGCGGGCGATGCCGCGGATCGAGAACGCGTAGCCGCGGTCGGGGGTCACGTTGACCTCGACGGCGGTGTCGTCGAGTCCGAGGAGGGCGATCGCGTCGGTGCCGACCGGGGCGTCGTCGAGGCCGAGGTTCTTCAGGAGCAGAATGCCATCATGCTCGTCGCCGAGGCCGAGCTCGCGGGCCGAGGCGATCATGCCGTCGGAGACGTGGCCGTAGGTCTTGCGGGGCGCGATCGGGAACGGGCCGGGGAGCACCGCGCCGGGCAAGGTCACGACGACCTTGTCGCCGACGACGAAGTTGTGGGCGCCGCAGACGATGCCGTGCACGGCGGGGCCGCCGTCGGCCGCGGTCTCGTCGCCGGGCGCGACGCGCACCTGGCACCAGTTGATGATCTTGCCGTTGGTCTGCGGCTCTCCGACGAACTCGAGCACCTCGCCGACGACGATCGGGCCGGTCAGCTCGAAGCGGTGGATCTCTTCTTCTTCGAGGCCGACGCTCACGAGGGCGGCGTGCACGGCTTCGGGGGTCGTGCCGGGTTCGAGGTCGACGAATTCGCCGAGCCAGCTCAGGGGAACGCGCATCAGACGGTCATCCCGTACTGCTGGCTGAACCGTGCGTCGCCTTCGACCATGTCGTGCATATCCTTCACATCGTTGCGGAACATCAGTGCTCGTTCGACGCCGACGCCGAACGCGAAGCCCGAGTAGACCTCGGGGTCGATCCCCGCGGAGCGGAGCACGTTTGCGTTGACCATGCCGCAGCCGCCCCACTCGATCCAGCGCGCGCCGCCCTTGAAGGTCGGGTGCCAGACGTCGAGCTCGGCGCTCGGTTCGGTGAACGGGAAGTAGTTCGGCCGCAGCCGCACCTTCGCCTCCGGGCCGAAGAGGGCCTGCACGAAGTGGTCGAGGGTGCCGCGGAGGTGCGCCATCGTGAGCCCCTTGTCGACGGCGATGCCCTCGATCTGGTGGAACACGGGAGTGTGGGTCGCATCGAGCTCGTCGGTGCGGTACACCCGGCCGGGCGCGACGACGTAGACCGGCAGCTCGCGGGAGAGCAGGGCGCGCATCTGCACGGGCGAGGTGTGCGTGCGCAGCACGAGGTGTGCCTCGGGCGGGTCGATGAAGAAGGTGTCCTGCATCGCGCGCGCCGGGTGGTCCTCGTCGAAGTTGAGCGCGTCGAAGTTGAACCACTCGCTTTCGAGCTCGGGGCCTTCCGCGACCTCCCAGCCCATCGCGACGAAGACGTCGGCGACGCGTTCCTGCAGCAGGGCGAGCGGATGCCGCGCCCCGGCGTGCCAGGTCGACGCCGCTGCCGTGACATCCACCGTTTCAGCGGCGAGCTGTGCGGCGGCCTCTGCCGCGCCGATCTCCGCCTCGCGGGCGGAGAGGGCCTGGTTGACCCGGGCCCTGGCCTGGCCGACGAGCTTGCCGGCCGCCGCCTTCTGCTCCTTCGACACCGAACGCATCAGTGCGTTCAGGCGGGAGAGCGGAGACGCCTCACCGGCGTGTTCGCTCCGGGCCGCCTTGAGGGCGGACGAGTCGGCGGCGGCGGATATGGCGGCCAGGGCGGCGGTGACCGCCGCGGTCACGGCCGCTTCGGAGATTTCGGCCGGTGCGGGGTTTTCGGTGGATTCAGACACAAGTCCCAAGTTTAGTGCGTGGGCTTCGAACCGCTCCGCCGGGCGATCCGCCGGGCCAGCCACGACAGCGACAGGTTCATCGCGAGGTAGATGACGAGCACGACGAAGAAGAAGGAGAAGGAGTATCGGTTGCCGAAGAAGTTGGTCAGGTCGCGCATGCTGCGCAGGAGTTCGGAGTATCCCACCACGAAGGCGAGCGAGGTGTCCTTGAGCAGCACGACGAGCTGGGCGATGATGATCGGCAGCATCTGCCGGAAAGCCTGCGGGAATTCGATCCGGAGTCGCGTCGCGATGGGGGTCAGGCCGATCGCGAGACCGGCTTCGCGCTGGCCGCGTGGGAGCGCCTTGATACCGGCCCGGAGGGCCTCGCCGATGATCGCGCCGTTGTAGACGGCGAGGGCGGCGACGCCGGCCCAGAACGATCCGGTCGAGAAGACGAGCAGGACGAACAGCATCATCAGCAGCACGGGCATGCCGCGAAAGAATTCGAGGACGACCGTGGTGGGCACCCGGATCCAGGCCGTGTCGGAGGCGCGGCCGAAGGAGAACAGCACACCGAGGACGAGGGCGAGGACGGCCGCGACACCGGCCATTTCGAGGGTCGCGAGCGCGCCGCGGCCGAGCGAGCGCCAGACCTCGAGGTCGTTGAAGACGTCCCAGCGGCTCAGGTCCCAGAGTCCGGGCTGCACGGCGCCGTTGGCGCTCGCCTTCGGGGCTCCCAGGGCGAGCACGAGGGCGACGACACCGACGGCGATCACGGCGACGCCGACGTAGGAGATGATGCGGGACATCCGCCGGGCCTTGGGGCCTGGCGCATCGTAGAGGACCGAGGTCATCGGAGCACCGCCACTCTCTTCTCGACCCGGCCGGCGATGATGCCGAGGGTCACGGTGATCAGCAGGTAGAAGACGGCCACCGCGAGCAGGATTGCGAGGACCTGGTCGCCGCGGTCGTTGGTGACCTGGCGGGCGGCGCCGAAGAGTTCGAAGACGAAGAAGGCGCCGGCGACGGAGGTGTTCTTCGCGAGGGCGATGAACACGTTGATCAGGGGCGGCACGACCATCCGCAGCGCCTGCGGCAGGATCACGAAGGCGAGCGACTGGCCGAAGCCGAGCCCGATGCTGCGGGCGGCCTCGGCCTGGCCGACGTGCACGCCGTTGATACCGCTGCGCACGGCTTCGGCGACGAACGGCGAGGTGTAGACGGTGAGGCCGATCGCTGCGAGCGTGAAGTAGCCGGGCGAGAACTGCAGGTATGGCAGCAGGAACGCGCAGAAGAAGAGGATCAGGGTCAGGGGTGTGTTGCGGATGATCTCGGTGTAGACCGTGGCGAAGCCGCGGAACGAGCCGATGGGCGAGATGCGCAGGCCGGCAACGATCAGGCCGAGAATGAGTGCGCCCACCCCGGAGATGACGAGCAGGCCGAGGGTGTTTCGAAAGCCTTCGAGGAAGACCGGCAGGTTATCGATGACTGCGTCCATGCCTCAACTCCTCTTCTATGTCTGTGTCTGTGGGTGTCGGTGGGTGCATTCGAACGCGAGGCCGGGCGGATGCCGCATCAGGCATCCGCCCGGCGTCGCGCGGGTTCTAGTAGCGGTTGATGGTCGGCGGGGTGGGGGTGTCGAGGACCTTGCCTGCGGTGGCCTCCCAGGCCGCTGCCCAGGTTCCGTCGGTGAAGGAGGCGGCCAGGGTGTCGTTGATGAAGGCGCGGAATTCGGTGTCGTCCTTCTTCAGCCCGATGCCGTACGGCTCCTTGGTGAATGGCTTGCCGACGACCTCGAATTCGCCGGAGTTCTGGTCGGCGAGACCGGCGAGGATGACGTTGTCGGTCGTGACCGCGACGACTTCACCGCTGCGCAGCGGGCCGAGGCAGTTGGAGTAGGTGTCCGTCGCGATCACGTTGGTCGTGTACGCGGCGATGTTCTTCTCCGAGGTCGAGCCGCTCACGGTGCAGACCGGCTTCCCAGTGAGGTCTTCTGGCCCGGTGATCTTGTTCGGGTTCCCGGCGAGCACGAGCAGGTCCTGTCCGGCTTCGTAGTACGGGCCGGCGAAGGAGACGACCTCCTTGCGCTTGTCGTTGATCGTGTAGGTCGCGATGACGATGTCGACCTGGCCGTTCGTGATGAACGGTTCCCGGTTGGCCGACACGGTCTCGACCCAGTTGATCTTGTCCGCTGCGATGCCGAGCTTGGCCGCGATGAGCTTGCCGATCTCGACGTCGAATCCGACGGGGCCGTTCGGGCCCTTGAGTCCGAACAACGGCTGGTCGAACTTGGTGCCGATGGTGATCTTGCCTGCTTCGGCGAGCTTGGCCATGGTCGTGCCCGGCGCGAACGTCGGGGTGGCGGCGACGGGGGCCGCAGAGGGGGATGCACCGGAGTCGGTGCAGGCGCTGAGCGTGAGAACGCTCGCGAGGGCAATGGCAGAAATCACTAGACCTTTATTGAGTCGCATGGTGTCCTCCTGGGTGCTGTGTGCGGGGATCGCCGGTCGTGTGACCGGCAAGTACTGCGGGAAGAGGATCCTCAGTGCGCGAGGATCTTCGAAAGGAAGTCTTTGGCGCGGGTGGTCTGCGGGTTGGTGAAGAAACGGTCCGGGGTCGATTCCTCGACGATCTCGCCCTCGGCCATGAAGATGACCCGGTTGGCGGCCCTGCGGGCGAAGCCCATCTCGTGGGTGACCACGATCATGGTCATTCCGTCGTTGGCGAGATCGATCATGACCTCGAGAACCTCGTTGATCATTTCGGGGTCGAGTGCGCTCGTCGGCTCGTCGAGGAGGATGACCTTGGGTTCCATGGCGAGGGCCCTGGCGATCGCGACGCGCTGCTGCTGGCCGCCGGAGAGCTGGGCGGGCATCTTGTGGGCCTGGTCGGCGACGCCGACCCGCTCGAGGAGGGCCATCGCCCGGGTCTCGGCGTCGGCCTTGGACAGCCCGCGCACCTTGATCGGCCCGAGGGTGACGTTCTGCAGCACCGTCATGTGCGCGAACAGGTTGAACGCCTGGAAGACCATGCCGACGTCTGCCCGCAGCCGGGCCAGGCCCCTGCCCTCTTCGGGAAGGGCCTGACCGTCGATCGTGATGACGCCGGAGTCGATCGTCTCGAGGCGATTGATAGCCCGGCAGAGCGTGGACTTGCCCGACCCGCTCGGGCCGATGACGACGACGACCTCGCCACGGGTGACGACGGCGTTGATGTTCTTGAGGACGTGCAGCTCGCCGAAGTGCTTGTTGACATCGGTAACGACCACGAGGGGCTCGCCCCGACGCACCGTGATGTTCGACGTAGCCGGCGTGGGATCTGTAGGCTCCATATCCCCCAATCTAGGGGAAATTGTTAGCAGCGCAAACCAATCCGCACGCCGGCGGGCCCGGTTCCCGCGACTAGCTGCGCTGCGCGAAGGCGCTTTCGTACAGGCAGACGGATGCCGCGGTCGCGAGGTTCATCGATTCGGCGTGGCCGTAGATCGGCACGGTGATCGAGCGGTCGACGAGGGCCAGGTCCTCATCGGTCAGGCCGCGGGCCTCGTTGCCGAACAGCCAGGCCGTCGGCGCGAGAAGGAGTCCCTCATTGCGGGCGGCGAGCAGGTCGGTGCCCTTGATGTCGGCGGCGAAGATCTGGAGGCCGGCGAAGCGGGCGCGCTCGCGGACGTCGTCAAGGGTGACGCCGACGGCGACGGGCAGGTGGAAGATCGAGCCCGTGGACGAGCGCACGACCTTGGGGTTGTAGAGGTCGACGCTGCGACCGGTGAAGATCACGGCGTCGGCGCCGGCGGCATCCGCTGCCCGGATGATCGTGCCGGCGTTGCCCGGGTCGCGCACCTCTTCGAGGATCGCGATGAGCTTCGGTTCCTTGGCGAAGATCTCCTTGACCGAGGTGGGGAACTGGTGGCAGACCGCGACGAAGCCCTGCGGGGTGACGGTGTCCGCCATCGTCTCGAGGACCTGCTCGGTGACGAATTCGACGTCGACGCCCGCATCGACGGCGGTTTCGGCGATCTCGGGGTGGCGCTCGAGGGCCGTCGGGGTTGCGTACAGCTCGACGACGAGCTCCGGACGGAAGTTCAGGGCCTCGGCGACGGCCTGCGGGCCCTCGAGAAGGAACAGCCCGGTCTCGGAGCGCGCGGCCCGGTTCGACAGCTTCGCAACGGCCCGCACGCGCGGAGAACGGGGATTATCTAACATGCTCCCAGCCTACTTGCCGGGGCTGTGGCGGCGCGGTTGCCGCGCTGACAGCCGGCCATAGCCATCTCATAGCGCCGGCATAGCTGGCCCATGGACGCACTCGGCAAGCTCAAAGGATCAACCTTTGGAGGAGCCATGACCGGCCACATCGTTCCGGGTCACGTGACCCGCCCACCCGTATCCGTGCCGCGCACATCCGGCGCGACCACAGGGTCCAGCACGTCCGGCGCCGCAGCGCCGTCGACGGCGCGCCGCGGACTGATCGCCCGGATCATTCTCGGAGAGCGCACGGACGCCGCCTGGATCCGGCCGTCGTTCTGGGCGCTCCTGATCGTCACCGGCCTGCTCTACCTCTGGAACCTGAGCGAGAGCGGCTCGGCGAACAGCTTCTACGCCGCCGCGGTGCAGGCAGGGTCCAGGAGCTGGACCGCCCTGTTCTTCGGATCTCTCGACTCCTCGAACTTCATCACCGTCGACAAGCCGCCGGCATCGCTCTGGGTGATGGGGCTCTCGGCGCGGATCTTCGGTTTCTCGAGCTGGAGTGTGCTCGTGCCGCAGGCGCTGATGGGCGTCGCGGCCGTCGCCCTCGTCTTCGCGACCGTGCGGCGCAGCCTCGTGGCCTTCGGCCAACGGCTGGGCGCCGTCGGCGGGCTCGTGGCCGGCGCGGTGCTCGCGTTCACGCCCGCCGCGGCGCTGATGTTCCGCTTCGACAACCCCGATGCACTCCTGACGGTGCTGATGACGGCTGCCGCGTACTGCGTGGTCCGCGCGCTGCCCGCCGCGAGCTGGCGCTGGCTCGCCCTCGCCGGCGTCGCCCTCGGCTTCGCCTTCCTGACCAAGATGCTCCAGGGCCTCCTCGTGCTGCCGGCCTTCGGCCTCGCCTACCTGCTCCTGGCGAATACGACCGTCTGGCGCCGCCTCGCACACCTCGGCGTCGCCGCGGGCGCCCTCGTCGTGTCGGCGGGGTGGTGGGTGCTCGCGGTCGCCCTGTGGCCGGCATCCGCTCGCCCATACATCGGCGGGTCCACGGACAACACCGTGCTCGACCTCGTCTTCGGCTACAACGGCCTCGGTCGGATCTTCGGGGCGACCGCAGGCGGCGGCGGAAACGCGGGCGGCGGCACGACGGCCGCGGCCGGCTCGAGCTTCGGCGGCGCGACCGGACTCAGCCGCCTGTTCAGCAGCGAGATGGGCCTCGAGATCTCGTGGCTGCTGCCGACGGCGCTGCTCGCCCTGGTCCTCGGCCTCTGGGCCACCCGCAAGCGGCACCGTACCGACGGTGCCCGCGCTGCTCTCGTGATCTGGGGCGGCTGGCTGCTCGTGACGGGACTCGTCTTCAGCTACATGAGCGGCACCATCCACCCGTACTACACCGTCGCCCTCGCCCCGGCGATCGCGGGCCTCGTCGGAACCGGCGGCGTCGTGCTCTGGCACGGCCGTTCGCACTGGTTCGGCCGGCTCGGCCTCGCCGCGATGATCGCCGCCGCCGGCGCCTGGGGCTTCGTGCTCCTGTCCGAGAACGCGGACTGGCTGCCGTGGCTGCGCTGGACACTGCTCACGGTGACCCTGCTCGGCGCGGCCGGCTTCGTCGTCGGTGCCGCACTGAGCTGGCGTCGCCTCACGACCGTCGCGGTTCTCGTCGGCATGCTCGGCGGCCTCGGCGGAAGTGCGGCATACGCGATCGCGACGGCGTCGGTCGCGCACAACGGCTCGATTCCCTCTGTCGGTTCTGTCTCGTCCTCGAGCGGAATGGGCGGCGGCGCGGGCGGCGCGATGGGCGGTGCCCCCACAGGCGACGGCGGCGGCACGAGGCCCGATGGCGGCACGGCGCCGGACGGCGCAGGCGGCACTCCCCCGACGGGAGGCACCGGCGGTCCGGACGGCTCGGGCACGACCGGAACGACGGGCACCGATACCGGCTCCGGCACGAGCGACACGGGCACGGATGCCGCGGCGAACGCCGGCGACTCCGGCTCCGCTCCCTCCGGCGCGGGTTCGGATTCCGCGACCTCGTCCGAGCTCACCGCCCTGCTCACGGCCTCGACGGCTCGCTGGGCCGCGGCGGTCGACGGATCGCAGTCCGCTGCGACGCTCGAACTGTCCACCGGCGTCGCCGTGATGGCGATCGGCGGCTGGAGCAGTGACCCGACGCCGACCCTCGCCGAGTTCCAGGCGTACGTCGCGGCCGGTGACGTCGGCTACTACATCTCCGGAAGCCAGGGCGGCGGCATGGGCGGCGGCGACAGCACCGCGACGGCCATCGCGACCTGGGTGGCCGCGACATACACCGCGACCACGGTCGGCGGCTCGACGGTCTACGACCTCTCGACCCCCGCCGCCTGACCCGGTTCCGGGCGCGGGAACGCAAAAACGGGAGTGGGCCCTGGGGCCCGCTCCCGTTTTGGGTGATGCGGAGTGCTGGTGGAACGAACTGCTCGCGAACTGAACGGCGCTGAAGCGTGAAGGCTAGGCCTTGACCTTCGGTGCGGACGTGTCGGCGGGCAGTGCTGCCTTGGCGCTCTCGACGATGGCGGCGAAGGTGGCCGCTTCGTTGACCGCGAGGTCGGCGAGGATACGACGGTCGACCTCGATGCCGGCCAGGGCGAGGCCCTGGATGAGGCGGTTGTAGGTCAGGCCGTTCTGGCGGGACGCAGCGTTGATCCGCTGGATCCACAGGCGACGGAAGTCACCCTTACGTGCACGACGGTCACGGTAGCTGTAAGTGAAGGAGTGAGTGAGCTGCTCCTTGGCCTTCGTGACCAAACGGGAGCGCTGGCCGCGGTAACCCTTGGCGCGCTCGAGGATGACGCGGCGGCTCTTGTGAGCATTGACCGCTCTTTTTACTCTTGCCATTTTCTTGTTCCTTTAGGGGTACGGGGTCTAGCGACCGAGAAGCTTCTTGATGACCTTGGCGTCGGCCTTGGCCAACACCTGGTCGTGGTTCAGGCGGGACTTGCGCTGGGTGCTCTTGACCTCGAGGTTGTGGCGCAAACCGGCCTGCTGCTTCATGATCTTGCCGCTGCCGGTTACCTTGAAGCGCTTCTTAGTCCCGGAGTGGGTCTTCATCTTAGGCATTTTTTTCCTCCTGTTTCGCTGCCTTATCAGCAGCTCTATGTGCATTGGCCTCTGCCTTGGCCTCTGATTTGTTCTTCAGTGGGCCAATCACCATGACCATGTTTCGACCGTCGATAGTCGGGCTCGATTCGACCGAACCGAATTCCGCGACATCCTCGGCAAATCTTTGGAGCAGTCGTACGCCCTGGTCGGGACGGGACTGTTCACGGCCACGGAAAAGAATCATGGCCTTGACCTTGTCGCCGGCCTTGAGGAAGCCTTCGGCGCGTTTGCGCTTGGTCTCGTAGTCGTGCGTGTCAATCTTGAGGCGGAACCGAACTTCCTTAAGAATGGTGTTCGCCTGGTTGCGCCGGGCCTCCTTGGCCTTCTGCGCAGCCTCGTACTTGAACTTGCCGTAGTCCATGATCTTTGCGACCGGCGGCTTGGAGGTAGGGGCAACCTCGACGAGGTCCAGATCCGCCTCCTGTGCCATGCGCAGTGCGACGTCAATGGCCACGACCCCGATCTGCTCGCCGGCGGGGCCGACAAGACGGACTTCAGGGACGCGGATACGGTCATTTGTACGGGGATCGCTGATGCGTCTCTCCTTCTCTCATGCATCGTGACTACAGCCAGGCAACGGATGCCGCCTGGCGACGAAGAGAGGAAAATCGCGTGCGAAATGGTGGAGCGTTATTGCTCAAACACTGCGTACGGCACCCTGTCTACCTTCGCGCCACTGTTTCCAGTGCCACGACGGCGGAGTGCAAACAACCCGGTAACCTTTGTGAAGCGGTATGCGCGGGTGGGAGATTATCCACTTTCGTACCGAGATAAATACCTCGGAGCCCGGACGAGTCTAACAGAGGAATGCAGTGACCAGTAGCACAAGCCAGGATGCCAGCCAGGAAACCCGCGATATCGCCGATGTGGCCGCCGTGGAGATCATCACGACGGCGTGCGTGCACCTGATGAGCGCCGCTGCGGTGAAGTGCGGGCTCGCCGACGACCCCGACACGCAGATCGACCTCGACGAGGCCCGGAAGCTCATCAACGCCCTCGCCGGGCTCGTGACGGCGGCCGCCCCCGACATCGCCGACATGCACGCGCGGAGCCTGCGCGACGGGCTGCGTTCGCTGCAGCTCGCGTTCCGCGAGGCCTCCGCGATCCCGGACCCGATCGGCGCGGGCCCAGGCGAGAAGTACACCGGCCCGGTCAACTAGCCCGATCACCCTTCCCTGAGGTGTCGCATATCGACGTTCCCGCGACCCGCGAACGTCGATATGCGACACCTGAGCCGGCACGTCAGGTCTGGCAGCGGGGACACCAGTAGGTGACCCGCTGCTCGAGCTCAGAGCGGCCGAGCGTGCCCTGGCGGATGCGGGTGCCGCAGCGTCGGCAGGGCCGGCCGGCACGGCCGTAGACCCAGGACTGTTCGCCGCGGCGGGCGGAACCCGTGGTGATTCGGTCGGTTCTGCCGCGGTTCGCGACGATCAGCCGGTGCGCGAGGTCGACGAGACCGGCGACATCCGTCACGTCGGCCACCGGCCGGGTGGGCAGCACGCCCCGCAGGAAGCAGAGCTCGTTCACGTACTCGTTGCCGAGACCCGCGAGGTTCGCCTGGTCGGCGAGTGCGACCGCGATCGGACGCTCGGGCCGGTCCTCCAGGCGGCGCACGGCCTCGGCGGGGTCCCAGTCGGCGCCGAGCAGGTCGGGGCCGAGGTAGTCGAGCCTGGCGCCTTCCTCCCCGATGGGCAACACCTCGAGCACCCCGAGTTCGAAGCCGACCGCGATCCAGTCGGCCGTCTCGAGCACGGCCCTGGCCTGGAAGGCCGGCCGCTTCCAGGCCGAGCCGTGCCGGTAGAGGTGCCAGGCGCCCTCCATCTTCAGGTGTGAATGGATGCTGGCCTCCCCCACCCGGATCAGCACGTGTTTGCCGCGACTCGTGACCTCGTGCACGGTGTCGCCGGTGAGATCGACGGTCGCATAGGCCGGCACGCGGATGTCGCAGCGGGTCAGGACGGCCCCGCGCAGCGCCGTGTCGAGGTTGTGCGCGGTCAGCCAGACGGTGTCGCCCTCAGGCACGGTCGGCCTCAGGCATGCAGCTTCAGTCCCTTCGGCGTCACGCCGAATCCGGCGGCCTGGAGCGCGCGGCCGAACGGGGTGCCGATCACGAAGGCGCCATTGACCGTCTCGACGCCGAGTTTGGCGATCCGGCCGCTCGTCACCGTGGCGGCGAGGGCACCGGCCGCGGCCGCGAAGAGTGCGTCACGGGCGGCGGCG
Source organism: Cryobacterium sp. MDB2-A-1 (assembly GCF_004402675.1). NCBI lineage: Bacteria > Bacillati > Actinomycetota > Actinomycetes > Micrococcales > Microbacteriaceae > Cryobacterium > Cryobacterium sp. MDB2-A-1. The sequence continues at coordinate 25,531 of NZ_SOFK01000009.1, forward strand.
ACGTCGGCACCGATGGCAGCACCAACGGCATCGTCGGCATCGGCGCGGTTACCCGCCGGCACGGCGCCGGCGTCGACATCGTCGGCCCCTCCGACCTGGCTTCCGTCGAAGGCGAGCACGGTCTTGCCGCCGCGTTCGACGTAGAGCGCGAGGGCGCCGTCGACGAGCACGACGATCGCGCCGGCCTTCCGGGCAGCACGGTGAGTGGTGCCGGCCGGCAGGGCCGGCCACGGCAGCACGGCCCCGTACGGGTTGGCCGGGTCGGTCGCGGCGAGCGTGACGACGACCGGCGCCCCCTGCCCTGCCGCGGCGGGACCCGCTCCCCGGCCACCGTGCGCGCCGGACTCCGACTCGGTGAAGGAACGCAACCGGTCGATCGTTCCGGCGGTCGCGAACTGTGCGGCGCCGAGCCCGTCGATGAAGTAGCCGCGCCGGCAGCGGCCGGATTCCTCGAAGCCGCTCAGGGTGCGGTAGACGAGCGCGAAGCCGCCGGTGACGCCCTCCCCCACGACGGCGCCGCGGGTGACGACCCCGTAGCGTTCGAGCAGGGTCTCGCCGAGGGCATGGGCGCGGCGGGTGGGTGAATCGTCGGCGACAGGCACGATCGACCAGCGGCCGGACACCGTCGGCGGTCCGCCGCGCAACGGCATCGCCGACCGGGCAAACCCGCGGCCGCCGTGCAGGCGTGCCCGAGGCACCGCCCTCCGGGTGCTGTGCGCCGTGCGGCCTCCGGAAAGCAGCGCCCGCACCGGGGCGAAGGTGTCGTTGCCGACGAGGCCGGCCCAGACCAGGTCCCAGAGGGCGTCGGCGAGGAGCACGTCGTCCTGGCTGCCGACCGCGTCGGCGAGCTGCCGGAAGAAGAACCCTCCCCCGCCGCCGAGGGTCGCGAGCACCTCGCGCTGCAGCTCCGTGGTCTCGACGAGGGCTGGCGGCGGCAGGGTGAGCGCGGCGGTCTCGGCGAGGTACAGGCTGATCCAGCCGTCGTTGCCCGCGAGGGTGCCTGCCCCCGCCCAGAGCACCTCGCCCGCGTTGGTGAGTTCGTCCAGCATCGCCGGCCGGTAGTCGCTCACCCGGGCGGGCAGCACGAGCGATTCCCAGGCGGACGCCGGGATGCGGGCCCCCTCGAGCTGTTCGATGACGGATGCGACGCCGTCGACGCCGCGCAGCCGTCCGCCTACATGTTGCCAGGACGGCAGGAACCGGCCCATCGTGATTTGATCGACGGGCTCGACCTCGTGGCGGAGCGCCGCGAGGGACCGCCTGCGGAGTCGGCGCAGAACCTCGGCGTCGCACCATTCGCTGCCGGTGCCGTGCGGCCGGTACTCGCCCTCGATCACCCGGCGGGTGCCGGCGAGACGTCGCAGCGCCCCGAGGGCGACGACCGGACCGAGACCGAAGCGGTCGGCGACATCCGCCACCGTGAACGGGCCGTGCGTCCGCGCGTACCGGCTGACCAGGTCGCCGAGCGGGTCTGGCACGGCCTCGGTGAAGGCGGCGGGCACCCCGAGCGGCACCGGAACGCCGAGGGCGTCGCGAAGCCGGCTGGCGTCCTCGATCACGGCCCACCACTGGCGGCCGGCGAACCCGGCCCTGAGTGCCCTGCGTGCGGCGACGAGCTCGAGCAGGCCGGTTTCGGCGTCGGGGTCGTCCTGGGTATCGAGCCGGGCGGCGACCTCCTCGGTCGTGAGGGGCCCGAGCTGGCGGAGGAGGTCGGCGATACCCTCGACGCCCCGCGCGTGCCGGTCGGCGGGCAGGCGCTGGAGTTCGGCATCCGTCTGCTCGATCACGGCGGGGTCGAGGAGCTCTCGCAGTTCGACCCTGCCGAGCAGCTCCGCGAGGAGGCTCGAGTCGAGGAACAGCGCCGTGGCCCGGCGCTCGGCGAGCGGTGAGTCGCCCTCATACATGAACGCGGCGACGTAACCGAAGAGCAGGGTGCTCGCGAAGGGGCTCGGGGTCTCCGTGCGGGTCTCGACGAGGCGGATCGTGCGGCTGTTGATCTTGCGGGTGAGGTCGAGCAGGGCCGGCAGGTCGTACACGTCCTGCAGGCATTCCCGCACGGTCTCGAGGATGATCGGGAAAGTGGGGAACGTGCGGGCGACCTCGAGCAGCTGGGCGGCCTTCTGCCGCTGCTGCCAGAGCGGCGACCGGGTGCCGGGGTTGTACTTCGGGAGCAGCAGGGCGCGGGCGGCGCACTCACGGAACCGGGCGGCGAAGAGGGCGGAGCCGCCGACCTCATCGGTCACGAGCTGCTCGATCTCCTCCGCCTCGAAGACGAAGAGTTCGGCGCCGGGCGGTTCGGCGTCGGTGTCGGGGATGCGCGCGACGATTCCGTCGTCGCTTGCGACGCACCCGCCGTCGAGCCCGTAGCGTTCCCGCACCCGGGCGGCGACCGCGAGCGCCCACGGCGCGTGCACCTGCATGCCGTATGCGGAATGCAGGATCACCCGCCAGTCGCCGAGTTCGTCGCGGAACCGTTCGACGACGAGGGTGCGGTCGGTCGGCAGCTGGCCGGTGGCCGCGCGCTGGTCGGCGAGGAAGACCAGGAGGTTGTTCGCGGCGCGCTCATCGAGCCCCCCGGCCGCGCAGCGGACCCGGGCGGCGGCCTCCGGCAACGCGGAGACCTCCCGGACGAAGGCGCCGACGGCCTCGCCGAGTTCCGCCGGCCGGCCCAGGCCGTCACCCTTCCAGAACGGCAGCCGCCCCGGCTCGCCGAACGCCGGGAGCACGAGCACCCGGTCGTGGGTGATCTCCTGGATCCGCCAGCTCGTCGTGCCGAGTGCGAAGACGTCGCCGACCCGGGATTCGTAGACCATCTCCTCGTCGAGTTCGCCGACACGACGCCCTGTGGTCTGCTCGCCGCCGACCATGAAGACGCCGAAAAGCCCGCGGTCGGGAATGGTGCCGCCGCTTGTGACGGCGAGGCGCTGCGCGCCGGGACGCCCGGTGAGCAGGCCGGTGTCGCGGTCCCAGACGATCCGGGGGCGGAGCTCGGCGAACTGGTCGGAGGGGTACCGCCCGGCCAGGAGGTCGAGCGTTGCCTCGTATGCCGAGCGGGGCAGGCCCTGGAATGGGGCGCTGCGGCGCACGATGTCGAACCAGTCCTCGGCCTGGATCGGCTCGAGCGCCACCGCCGCGACGGTCTGCTGGGCGAGAATGTCGAGCGGGTTCGATGGCACCGCGATCGACTCGATCAGTCCGGCGACCATCCGCTCGGCGGCGACGGCGGCGTGGATGAGGTCGGCACGGTGCTTGGGGTAGATGACGCCGCGGGAGATCTCGCCGACCTGGTGCCCGGCGCGGCCGACCCGCTGCAGCCCGCTCGCGACAGAGGGCGGAGACTCGACCTGCACGACGAGGTCGACGGCACCCATGTCGATGCCGAGTTCGAGGCTCGACGTCGCGACGACGCAGCGCAGCCGCCCGGCCTTGAGGTCCTCCTCGATCATCGAACGCTGTTCCTTGCTCACCGAGCCGTGGTGCGCGCGGGCGAGCAGGGGCTCGGCCCCTGCGCTCTGGCCGCTCGCTCCCATCAGGTCTGCCGGCGGCCGTGCAGGGCCCGCTGAACCGCGTGCTGAGCCTTCACCGACTGAGCCCGCACGGGCTGCGCCCGCTGCAGCGCCCTCGGCAGCGGATGCCGGTGCGACCCCTGCCCCGACCGGCGCGAGCTCGCCCGCGGCCTGCTCCGCGGCATCCGCCAGGCGCCCGGCGTAGATCTCGTTGAAGCGCGCGGTCAGTCGCTCGGCAAGGCGGCGCGAGTTCGCGAAGACGATGGACGAGGAATGCGCGAGCACCTCGTCGACAATGGCTTCTTCGACGTGCGGCCAGATCGAACCGGCCTGCGGCGCGGCGGCCGCTGTCGACCCCTCCCGTTCGGGAACGGGGCCCAGCTGCGTCATGTCGTCGACGGGGACGACGACGCGGAGGTCGAAGCGCTTGCCCGCGGCAGGATTGACGATCTGCACGGGGGCGGCGCCGCCGAGGAACCGGGCGACCTCCGCGGCCGGGCGGACGGTCGCAGAGAGACCGATCCGCTGCGCTGGCCGCGCGAGCAGCTCGTCGAGGCGTTCGAGAGAGACGGCGAGGTGGGCGCCGCGCTTGCTCGACGCAACGGCGTGCACCTCGTCGATGATGACGGTGTCGACACCCCGCAGGGAGTCACGGGCGGCGGAGGTGAGCATCAGGAAGAGCGACTCGGGGGTCGTGATCAGGATGTCGGGGGGCGTCTTGACGAGGCTGCGCCGGTCGGCGGCCGGGGTATCACCCGAGCGCACGCCGACGGTCACCGTGACCGGAGGGAAGCCGAGCCGGGCCGCCGCCTGGGTGATGCCGACGAGCGGAGCGCGGAGGTTCCGTTCCACGTCGACGCCGAGCGCTTTGAGCGGGGAGATGTAGAGCACCCGGGTGCGCGGCAGCGGGGCGGCGACCGTCCCTGCGGCATCCGTGGCCGCGGAAGACTCAGGGGCCGGCGTCGCCAGCCGGTCGATGGCCCACAGGAAGGCCGCGAGGGTCTTGCCCGAGCCGGTCGGGGCCACGACGAGCGCGTGCGAGCCACGGGAGATGGCGTCCCAGGCGCCGAGCTGGGCCTCGGTCGGCGCGGCGAAGGCCTGGCCGAACCAGGCCCGGGTGGCGGGCGAGAATCTCTGCAGGACCTCGGTCATCTCTCCATCTTCCCGCCCACCCCTGACAATCGGCCCCAGCGACCGGCCCGGTCAGCGTGACGCGGCGAGCTGCACGCGCAGGGAATCGACCTGGGTGGCGATCGTGTCGCTCGCCGACCACCGCGCGGCGAGCCGGGCGAGCGTCGCGTCGAGTTCGGCGCGGGTCAGGCCGTCGACGAGCTCGAGGCGCACCACGAGCTCTGGCCCGGCGAGCCGGCCGAGCGGGTCGCCGGCGGAGAGCGCGACGCCGAGCACGCTCAGCTCGCTCGTGATCGACGCCGCGAAGGCGTCGGCGACGGCGCGGCTCGCGTAGCTCGGCGTCCAGGGCTGGCCTTGCGCGATCGCCCACAGGGCCGGCCTCCGCACGACATATTCGGTCGGCGCGGTCGGGTCGAGCACGACGAGGTCGGTGTTCTCCTGTGCCGCGGCGAGGGCGATCCGGATGCCGTCGGCCGGCACCGGCCGCGCCGCACTGTTCCACGCGGCCATGGCTTCGGCCGAGGTGAACACCGGGAGCACGTTCCGACCGTCCGGTCCGGCGACCGTGATGACCGAGAGTTCCTGGGTCTTGTCGACGAGGAGACCGGCGTCGGTGTGCCCGGAGTCGCCGAGCGCCGTCACGAGCGGGATCAGCAGCCGGGACGAGCGGATCGCGTCGACGACGGCCTCCTCCCCGGACTCCCTGTCGCGGTAGCGGGCGAGGGCGGCGAGGAGGTCGAGCGGGGCCGATCCGTCGTCGTCGGCGTGGTCGTTGGCTTCGAAGGCACGGCCGGCCCAGGGCTGCCCGGCGGAGTCGGCAGGGACGCTGGCGCGACCGGGGCCTCCCTGGCCTTCTGGGCCCCCGGGGAGGCCGGTCGATCCGAGATTAACGGCCGGCGACATCCAGGGCCTCACCGAGGGTGAAGGCGCCGGCGTAGAGCGCCTTGCCCACGATCGCGCCCTCGAGTCCGAGCGGGACCAGCTCGCGCAGGGCGACGAGGTCGGCCAGGCTCGAGATGCCGCCGGAGGCGACGACGGGACGGTCGGTGTGCGCGAGCACCTGCCGGAGCAGGTCGAGGTTCGGACCCTGCAGAGTACCGTCCTTGGTGACGTCGGTCACGACGTAACGGGAGCAGCCCGCTTCCTCGAGGCGGGCGAGCACCTCCCAGAGGTCGCCGCCTTCCTTCGTCCAACCGCGGGCGGCAAGGGTCGTGCCGCGCACGTCCAGGCCGACGGCGACCTGGTCACCGTGTTCGGCGATCACGCGGGCAGCCCAGTCCGGGTTCTCCAGGGCCGCCGTGCCGAGGTTGATCCGGCTGACGCCCGCGCCGAGCGCCGCCTGCAGGGAGGCGTCGTCGCGGATCCCGCCGGACAGTTCGATCTTGACTCCGGAGACCTCGCGGATGACCCGGCTGATCACGTCGGTGTTCGTGCCGCGCCCGAAGGCCGCGTCGAGATCGACGAGGTGGATCCACTCGGCGCCCTGCCTCGCCCAGTCGAGGGCGGCGTCGACGGGGTCGCCGTAGTTGGTCTCGGTCCCGGCCTCGCCCTGGGTGAGGCGCACGGCCTTGCCGTCTGCGACGTCGACAGCCGGGAGCAGGACGAGGCGGGGGGTGGTTTCAGTCACGGTAGTCCTCAGATCAGGGATGGGTGCGGCCGGGCCGCCGAACAAAAGCGAGAGGGGACGGTCAGTCCCGCAGGGTACCGATCCAGTTCTTCAGCAGGCGGATGCCGGCCTCACCCGATTTCTCCGGGTGGAACTGGGTCGCGGAGAGCGGTCCGTTCTCGACAGCGGCGAGGAACGGTCTGCCGTGTTCCGCCCAGGTGAGCCGGGGCCGCGGGAACGGCGGCGTGACCTCGAGCGTCCACTCCTGGGCGGCGAAGGAGTGCACGAAGTAGAACCGCTCGTCCTCGATGCCGGCGAAGAGGCGCGAGTCCGGGTCGGGGGTGACGGTGTTCCAGCCCATGTGCGGCAGGATCTTGGCGGGCAGCTGGGCGACGGTGCCGGGCCATTCGCCGAGTCCCTCGGTGTCCGAGCCGCGTTCGACGCCGTGCTCGAACAGGACCTGCATGCCGACGCAGATGCCGAGCACCGGCCGTCCCCCGGCGATGCGGCGGTCGACGATCTCGTCGCCGCGCACGGCGGTGAGGGCGCTCATCACGGCGCTGAACGCTCCGACGCCGGGCACGACGAGGCCGGAAGCCTCGAGGGCGGTGCGGCGGTCGCTCGTCAGGGTCACGTCGGCGCCGGCGAGTTCGAGGGCTTTGACGGCCGAGTGCACGTTGCCGGTGCCGTAGTCGAAGACGACGACGCTCGTCACAGGGCGCCCTTGGTCGAGGGGATGCCGGAGACGAGCGGGTCGTAGGCCTTGGCCTGGCGGAAGGCGCGGGCGAAGGCCTTGAATTCGGCCTCGGCGATGTGGTGCGGGTCGCGGCCGCCGAGCACGGTGACGTGCACGGTGAGGGCCGCGTTGAATGCGATCGCCTCGAAGACGTGGCGCACCATCGAGCCGGTGAAGTGTCCGCCGATGAGGTGGAACTCGAAGCCGGCAGGCTCCCCGGTGTGCACGAGGTACGGGCGGCCGGAGATGTCGACGACAGCCTGGGCGAGGGCGTCGTCGAGGGGCACGAGCGCGTCGCCGTAGCGGGAGATGCCGGACTTGTCTCCGAGCGCCTGCCGGATGGCGAGTCCGAGCACGATGGCGACGTCTTCGACGGTGTGGTGCACGTCGATCTCGATGTCCCCCGACGCCCGCACGGTGAGGTCGGTCAGCGAGTGCTTGGCGAACGCGGTGAGCATGTGGTCGTAGAACGGCACCGAGGTGTGGATGTCGGAGACGCCGGTGCCGTCGAGGTTGATCGTCAGGTCGATGCTCGACTCGCTCGTCTCCCGCTGCAGGTGCGCGATGCGGGCCTGTGCGGTCGATGACTGTGCGGCCGGTGACTGTGAGCTCATGCGGCTAGTTTATTGGCCCGGGCGGTTACGCGTGGCCCAGTGCTTCGAGGGCGTCGAGGAATACGCTCGTCTCGCGCTCGGTGCCGGCCGTGACCCGCAGGTGGCCGGGGATCCCGACGTCGCGCACGAGGATGCCCTCGGCGAGCAGCGCCTCGAAGGTTCCGCGCGGGTCGGAGACCCCGCCGAACAGCACGAAATTGCTCCAGCTCCGCAAGGGGCGGTAGCCCAGCCGGTGCAGCTCGGTGACGAGGCGGTCGCGCTGGCCGCGGATGTCGTCGACCATGCGCAGCATCTCCGGCGTGTGCGCGAAAGCGGCGACGGCCGCGGCCTGGGTCAGCGCGGAGAGGTGGTACGGCAGGCGCACGAGCCGCAGCGCATCCGTCACGGCCGGGTCGGCGGCGAGGTAGCCCACCCGGGCCCCGGCGAATGCGAAGGCCTTGCTCATCGTGCGGGAGACCAGCAGGCGTTCCCTGCCGGGCAGCAGGGTGAGAGCGGATGCCGTCCCCACCGGAGCGAATTCGGCGTAGGCCTCGTCGACGACCACGATGCCGTCACAGGCGTCGTAGACGGCGGCGATCACGTCGAGAGAGAGCGGGGTGCCGGTCGGGTTGTTCGGGGAGCACAGGAAGACGAGGTCGGGATTGACCCGGTTGACCCAGTCGACGGCGCGTTCCGGGGTGAGTTCGAAGTCGGCGTCGCGGTCACCGGCGACCCAGCGGGTTCCGGTTCCCGAGGCGAGCAACGGGTACATCGAATAGGTGGGGGCGAAACCGAGGAGGGTGCGTCCCGGCCCGCCGAAGGCCTGCAGCACCTGCTGGAGAACCTCGTTGGAGCCGTTGGCCGCCCAGATGTTCTGACGGGTGAGACCGTGTCCGAGGTAGCGGGCCATCGCCTCGCGCAGTTCCGTGAATTCCCGGTCCGGGTACCGGTTGATCCCCCGGATAGCGGCGGCCAGTGCTGCGGCGATGTCGACGGCCACGTCCTCGGGGATGCCGTGGGTGTTCTCATTCACGTTGAGCGCGACCGGCACGTGCAGCTGCGGCGCCCCATAGGGAGTGAGCCCGCGAAGATTGTCGCGGAGGGGCAGGTCGTTGAGACTGGTCACTCCCCCCATGTTACCGATGGGCCTCAGCACCGGCGGGTCATATTGCCCGTGGTTCAGTATTTGGCTTGCTCAGTACTCCGGTGGTTCAGTATCCGGCTTGCTCAGTATCCGGCTTGCTCAGTATTCGGCAGGGAGAGCCAAGCGCTGGCCCGGCTGCACGCTCTCGGAGGGCAGCTGGTTCAGGTTGACGATCTCGGCGATGACCTCGCGCGGATCGGCAGAAGGGGCGATGCGCTCGGCAAGCTGCCACAACGACTGGCCCGACTGGATCGTGACGTAGTCGAAGGTCGTCGCACTTCCACCCGCGTCGGCGCTCATGCCGCTGCCGCTCAAGGTGCTGCCGTCTGCGGCGGCGAGGCCGCCGTTGAGGGCGAGGGCAAGCGCGCCGACGACGAGGGGGACGCCGGCGATCGCGGTCAGCACGGCACGACCGCGCCGGGTGATGCGCAGCCGGGTGTGCGCCCCCGGGACCAGCTCGATTGTTGTGCTCATGTCTGCCTCCTGTGTATTCGTATCCGGCTCTCGGCCGGGAGAGCCGGATACGAAGCTATGTTCCGAATATATATTCGATTGTTCGAACAATCAAGACTTTCTCCGGTTATTATTGGGGTGAAGTACACGACACACTCGAATGAATGTCTGCACTTCGCCCCAGGCTGGTTACAGTTTCGATTGACTGGTGTGAACTCAACCAGCGACCACTGACATTCGGATACGGTCGCCTCACGGCATCCACCGGGGCGACCGCCCGCCACCGCCCACCGCCACCGACAGGAGCGACATCGTGACCCAGGACAGCGTGACCCCGGACAGCGAGACCCCGGACAGCGTGACCCCGTTCGCCGGCAGTTCCCCCGAACGAGGCGGAACACGTCGGAGGAAGAGCCTCAGCGACAAGCAGCGCGCGATCATGGACGTGATCCAGCGCTCTGTCGGCCAGCGCGGCTATCCGCCGAGCATGCGGGAGATCGGTGACGCCGTGGGCCTGTCGTCGCTGTCGAGCGTCACCCACCAGCTCAACCAGCTCCAGCTGAGCGGCTACCTGCGCAGGGACCCGAACCGGCCCCGGGCGCTCGAGGTCCTGATCGAGCTGCCGCAGTCGCCGGAGGACACCGCGGCCGGCGCCGCCGAGAACTTCCAGCAGGGTACCCCGGTGGGCGACGCGGCAATGGTGCCGCTCGTCGGGCGGATCGCGGCCGGTGTTCCGATCATGGCCGACCAGCAGGTCGACGAGATCTTCCCGCTCCCGCGCCAGCTCGTCGGCAAGGGCGAGCTGTTCATGCTCAAGGTCGTCGGCGAATCGATGATCGACGCCGCGATCATGGACGGCGACTGGGTCGTCGTCCGCCAGCAGAAGACCGCGGAGAACGGCGAGATCGTCGCCGCGATGCTCGATGGCGAGGCGACGGTGAAGGTCTTCCGGCAGCGTGACGGCCACACCTGGCTGCTGCCGAGGAACACCAACTTCGAGCCGATCCTCGGTGACCACGCCGAGATCCTCGGCAAGATCGTCGCCGTCCTGCGTTCCCTGTAGCTCCCTGTAGATCCCCCGAGCGCGCCAACTGCGCCGCTTCGCGCCAGGCAAGCCTGGCGCGAAGCGGCGCACACGGCGCGTCTCGCGCGGCGGGTGTTCGCCGCGAGGAGGATCAGGCGAGGGCGGGCACGCCTGCGGCGAGGCGGGCGCGCACGATGCGGGTCGCCTCGATCATGTTTCCGAGAGACTCGACCGTCTCCGCGTAGCCGCGGGTCTTGAGCCCGCAATCCGGGTTCACCCAGACCTGACCGGCCGGGATGGCGGCGACGGCACGGTCGAGCAGCTCCGTCAGCTCGGCAACGCCCGGCACCCGCGGTGAGTGGATGTCGTAGACGCCCGGGCCGATGCCGTGGTCGAAGCCATTGGCCTGAATGTCCGTCACGACCTCCATCCGGGAGCGGGCCGCCTCGATGCTCGTCACGTCGGCGTCGAGAGCGCGGATCGCCTCGAGCACGACACCGAACTCGGAGTAGCAGAGGTGGGTGTGGATCTGGGTGGCGTCCCGCACCCCGGCGGTCGCGAGCCGGAACGAGCCGACGGACCAGTCGAGGTAGTCTGCGTGGCCGGCCTTCTTGAGCGGAAGCAGTTCGCGCAGGGCCGGCTCGTCGACCTGGATGATGCCGATTCCGGCGGCCTCGAGGTCGGCGATCTCGTCGCGGAGGGCGAGGGCGACCTGGCGCGCCGTCTCGCCGAGGGGCTGGTCGTCGCGCACGAAGGACCAGGCGAGGATGGTGACCGGGCCGGTCAGCATGCCCTTGACCGGCTTCGCCGTCAGCCCCTGCGTGTAGGTCGACCAGTCGACGGTGATCGGCTTCGGGCGGGAGACATCGCCCCACAGGATGGACGGGCGGGTGCAGCGGCTGCCGTAGGACTGGACCCAGCCGTTCTCGGTGACCGCGAAGCCGTCGAGGTTCTCGGCGAAGTACTGCACCATGTCGTTGCGCTCGGGTTCGCCGTGCACGAGCACGTCGAGGCCGATCTCCTCCTGCAGGGCGACGACCCTGGCGATCTCCGCGCGCATCAGGTCGCGGTATTCGGCGTCGCTGAGCACTCCGGTGAGGAAACGGGCGCGGGCACGGCGGATCTCCCCGGTCTGCGGGAAGGAGCCGATGGTCGTCGTCGGCAGGAAGGGCAGCGCGAGTGCGGCCTCCTGGGCGGCGAGCCTGTCGGCGTAAACCCCTCGGCTGTACGAGGCGTCGGTGAGCTCCGCGGCACGGGCCCTCACGGCACCGTCGCGGACGCCGGGGGCGGCGCTGCGGGAGGCGAGTGCGCCGGTCGCAGCGTCCAGTTCGGCGCTGATGGCCTCCCGTCCGTCGGCCAGGCCGCGGGCGAGGGTCACAACCTGGCCGACTTTCTCGTCGGCGAATGCGAGCCAGCTCACGAGTTCGGCGCCGAGCGCGGTCTCGTCCGCGACGGTGTGCGGGACGTGCTGGAGGCTCGTCGAGGTCGAGACGGCGATCCGCGGCGACAGTGCGCCGGCCCCGGTGACCTGAGCGAAGGCATCCGCCAGGTCACCGCGCCAGATGTTGTGCCCGTCGATGACACCGGCGACGAGGGTCTTCCCGTCCAGCCCTGGGGCGGTCTCGGGGAGCGTGCCGCGGACGAGATCAAGGCCGATGGCCTCGATCGGTGCGCCGGCGAGCACGGGCAGGGCGTCGTCGAGGCTGCCGTAGGGGGCAGCGACGAAGATCGCCGGACGCTGGGCGAGGTGCCCGAGGGTCCCGTACGCCCACTGCACGGCGCTGAGGGTCTCGGCGCGGGGCACGTGGATGCTCTCGCTGACGAGGCCGGGTTCGTCGAGCTGCACCCACTCGGCACCGGCGTCGGAGAGGCGCTGCAGCAGGATCGCGTACACCGGAATGAGGTCATCGAGCCGGTCGAGGGGCTCGAAGCCCGCAGGGGCTTCGTCGCTCGGCTTGCTGAGCAGCAGGAACGTGACCGGGCCGACGATGACGGGCCGGGTCAGGAAGCCGGCGGCGCGTGCCTCCTCGAATTCGCGCACGATCCGGTCGCTCGAGAGGGAGAACTCCGTTTCCGGTCCGATCTCGGGCACGAGGTAGTGGTAGTTCGAGTCGAACCACTTGGTCATCTCGAGCGGGAGGCTGTCCCCCTCGCCGCGGGCGAGGGTGAAGTATCCGGCGAGGTCGATGTGCCCGTCGGCGTCGACGAGTCCGGCGAAGCGGGCGGGCACGGCGCCGACCGTGCAGAGCGCGTCGAGCATCTGGTCGTAGTAGGAGAACGACTCCGGGATGGCGGAGTCGGTGCGGCCGAGGCCGAGGGCGGCGAGGCGGTCGCGGGTGGCCTGACGGAGTCCGGCCGCAGCGGCCTCGAGTTCGACGGCGCTCGATGTGCCGGCCCAGAAGGATTCGACGGCCTTCTTGAGTTCTCGGCGCGGGCCGATGCGCGGATAGCCGAGGATCGTGCCTGCGGGGAACGGGGCAGTGCTGGTCATAACGTTTCCTTTGCGGTTGGGCGGTGCAGCGGATGCTGGCGGGTGGTGTGTGGGGCGGATGCCGCGGCGTGCAGGGTGCTTTCGGGCGCGACGGAAACCCGAGGCGCCCGTATGGCGGTCGGTGGAGCGGGAGCGGCGATGGCGTCCGGGGCGGGGCGGGGCGCCAGGCCGGGTTACACGATCGTGGGCAGTGCCGTCGGCGTCCGGACCGGAGCCGGCGCGCCGAGCAGGCCGCAGCCGTCGAGCACCTCCAGTACGGTCTCGTGCTGATTGAAGGCGTAGAGGTGCAGACCGGGCGCTCCCCCGGCGATCACCTGGCTGGCGAGGTCGACGGCGTGCTGGATGCCGATCTCACGCTGTCCTTCCTTGGTCGGTTCGATCTCGAGCCGGATGGACAGGTCTGCCGGCATCTGCTCACCGGAGAGTTCGATGATCCGCCGCAGCCTGGCCGGGCTGGTCACCGGCATGATGCCGGGCAGGATCGGGAAGAGCACTCCGGCTTCCCTGGCGCGCTGGACGAAGCTCAGGAAGTGGTCGGCGTGGAAGAAGAGCTGGGTGATGCCGAGGTTCGCGCCCGCGGCCTGCTTGGCGAGCAGGGTGTCGATATCCTGCGCCGATGAACGTGACCGGGGGTGGCCGTTCGGGAACGCCGCAACGGCGATCCGCACCTTCTCGTGGCCGGGCTTGACGGCGCGTGCGGCGGGGATACCGGGGATGATCGTCTCGCGGTACGGGGACTTCTCGGCCTGAACCCGGTGGATGAGCTGCACGAGTTCGGCGGCGCTGCCGAAGTCGCCGAGGAACGCCTCGCCCTCCTTCGTGCCTGCCGGGGGGTCGCCGCGGAGGGCGAGGAAGCTGCGCACTCCGGCGTCGAGGAATTCGCGGATCAGCCGGTTCGCCTCGTCGTGGGTGGAGCCGACGCAGGTGAGGTGGGCCATCGCTTCGACGTTCGTCGTGCGGAGGATTCGGCTGAGAACGTCGAGCGAGGAGCGGCGTGAGGATCCGTTGGCTCCGTAGGTGACCGAGAGGAAGTCGGGGCCCGCCGCTGCGAGATGGTCGATCGTCTTCGCGAGAGCGGATGCTGCGGCATCCGTCTTCGGCGGATACAGCTCGAACGAAAAGGGGATGCGCCGTGTGCGGGCGGAGTCCGTTGGAGTGGACATTCATTCCTCATTCGACAGTAGCCAGTGTGTGCACTGAATGGCCGGGCGGCCGCGGACCGCCAGAAAGCCCTGGCGGGTGTTCGCGGGCGGGTGCCGGGCTCGGCTGTCGCTCCATGCCGGCGGAAGAAATCCGTCGGCAACGATTGAAGAAAACTCTAGCAATCCCTTAATCGGATTGCACGAGTGTGACCGTTCGTTACCTGGTTCAGCTTGCGACGGCGGGCACGGCGGCCGCCGGTGCGACGGCGAACGGTGCGAACTGGGACTGGATCTCCGTCGTGACGAGGGCGCGCACCCGGGTGCCGGTTTCGGCGTAGTCCGTCGTGAGCACCGTGCCCTGGGCGTGCAGCATCGCGATCAGGTCGCCACGCTCGTAGGGAATGAGCAGGTCGAGTTCGATGGACGGGCGCGGAAGCAGTCCGGCGATCGCGGCGAGCACCTCGTCGACGCCCTCACCCGTGCGGGTGGAGACGAAGATGCCCTTCGGCCAGAGGCCGCGCAGCACGAGACGATCGTCGTCCGTGACGAGGTCGCTCTTGTTGAAGACGACGAGCTCAGGGATCTCCCGGGCGCCGACCTCACCGATGACCTCGCGGACCGTCGCGAGCTGGCTCGCCGGGTCGGGGTGGGAGGCGTCGACGACGTGCACGATGACGTCGGCGTCGGCGACCTCTTCAAGGGTCGACCGGAAGGCCTCGACGAGTTGGTGCGGCAGGTTGCGGACGAAGCCGACGGTGTCGGTCAGCGTGTACAGCCGGCCGTCGCTCGTTGTCGACTTCCGGACGGTCGCGTCGAGCGTGGCGAAGAGGGAGTTCTCGACGAGCACGCCGGCCCGCGTGATCCGGTTGAGCAGGCTCGACTTGCCGGCGTTGGTGTAGCCGACGATGGCGACGGAGGGCACGGCGTTGCGCTTGCGGTTGGCACGCTTGGCCTCGCGGGCCGGCTTCATGGCCAGGATCTGCTTGCGCAGCCGGGACATCCGGGTGTGGATGCGACGACGGTCGAGTTCGATCTTCGTCTCGCCGGGGCCGCGGGAACCCATTCCGGCACCGGTTCCGCCGACCTGGCCACCGGCCTGGCGCGACATGGAGTCACCCCAGCCGCGGAGGCGGGGCAGCAGGTATTCGAGCTGGGCGAGTTCGACCTGCGCCTTGCCCTCCCTGCTCTTGGCGTGCTGGCTGAAGATGTCGAGGATCGTGGCGGTGCGGTCGATGACCTTGACCTTGACGACGTCCTCGAGGGCGCGCCGCTGGCTGGGCGCGAGTTCGGTGTCGGCGATGACGGTGTCGGCGCCGAGCGCCTTGACGATGCCGGCGAGTTCCTGCGCCTTGCCCTTGCCGAGGTAGGTGCTCGTGTCCGGGGTGGCGCGGCGCTGCATGAGGCCGTCGAGCACGGTGGCGCCCGCGGTCTCGGCGAGGGCAGCGAGTTCGCGCATGGAGTTCTCGGCGTCCGCGACGGTGCCCTGGGTGTAGAGGCCGATCAGGATGACGTTCTCGAGGCGCAGCTGCCGGTATTCGACCTCGGTGACGTCCTCGAGCTCGGTGGAGAGGCTGGGAACGCGGCGGAGGGCGTTGCGGTCTTCGCGGTCGAGCTGGGCGCCGTCATGGCCGTCATCGTGTTCGTCGGCGCGGGGCTCGGCGTCGAGGGCCTGGGCGCTCCCGCTGCGGAACAGGGAGTAGCCGGCGGCCTTGGAATCGGCACTGGCAAGGACCCGTGCCACAACGTCGTCGTCCGGGGTTTCAACTGGTTCAATCATTCCTTTAACCTTACTTCCTCGAAGAGCGGTAGGTTCCCTCTATGCCCTCCGACCATTACTTCACCCCTGCCCCCGACAGCAAGCTCAGGCTGCAGCAGGTGACCGTGCACCTGGGCGGTCAGGCGCGGGAGGTCACGACCGCCAATTCGGTGTTCAGTCCCGACCACATCGACACGGGCACCAAGGTGCTCCTCGAGAACACGCCGGCGCCGCCGCCGGGGGGCGACTTCCTCGACCTCGGCTGCGGCTGGGGTCCGATCAGCTTCCACCTCGCGCTCGCTTCGCCGCGCGCCACGATCTGGGCGGTCGACGTCAACGAGCGCGCCCTCGACCTCGTACGGCTGAATGCCGAGAAGCTCGGGCTGACGAACATCACGGCCGTCACACCCGACCAGGTTCCCTCGCACGTGCAGTTCCGCACGATCTGGTCGAACCCGCCGATCCGGGTCGGCAAGAACGAGCTGCACAACCTGCTGAGTGGCTGGCTACCGCGCCTCGAACCCGATTCGGATGCCTGGCTCGTCGTGCAGCGCAACCTCGGCTCCGATTCCCTGCAGCGCTGGCTCGACGGCGAACTCCCGCACGACTTCGCGGTCTCCCGCTTCGCGATCAGCAAGGGCTTCCGGGTCCTCCGCGTCAAGCGCCACGGCGACCCCACCCTCTAACCGCGAGAGCGCTCCCCCGCTGAGCCCGCGCCCGCAAGGTTCCGCGAGAGCGGAGATATGGCCCTTTCGCGGACCGCGAAGGGGCCATATTCGTACTCTCGCGGCAGGGACGGGCGAAACCCCGACCTGGGGGCCTTGGTCAGTTGAGGCGGAAGACGCCGTCGTAGACGAGCTCGGCCGGCCCGGAGAGCGCGACGTGCTCGCCGTCCTCTGCAGGGAACATCCGCACGCCGAGCGTGCCGCCGGTCACCTCGACGCGCCACTGGTTCGGGGCTCCCGCGCCCGCCCAGTGCCGGGTCGCGAGGGCGGCCGCTGCGGCTCCCGTGCCGCAGGAGAGCGTCTCGCCGCTGCCGCGTTCGTGGACGCGCATCCGGATGTGTCCGACGCCGTCGACGACCAGGGGGTCGCCCGGCACCACGAATTCGACGTTGGCCCCGTCGGCCGGTTCGGGGTCGAGCTGCGGGATGTAGCCGAGGTCCGCGCTCTCGAGTTCACCGAGGTCCGCGAGGGCGACCACGACGTGCGGGTTGCCGACGTTGATCCCGAGACCGGGCCGGGCGACGGCGAGGTTCCTGGCACGGACGAGCGGTTCGCCGCCGTCGAGCCGCCAGCGGCCCAGGTCGACCTGGTAGCCCGCAGCGTTCCGCTGCACGTCACGGACGCCCGCGCGCGTTCCGACGACGAGGGTGTCCCCGCCGGGCACGTCGGCGAGGCCCTGTTCGGCGAGGAACCGGGCGTAGACACGGATGCCGTTGCCGCACATCTCGGAGAGCGTCCCGTCGGCGTTCCAGTAGTCCATGAACCACTCGGCCTGGTCGTCCTCCGCGAGGGCTGGGGCGCCGGCCTCGAGGCTGCGCGAGCGGACCGCGCGGATGATGCCGTCGGCGCCGATGCCGAAGCGGCGGTCGCAGATCGCGCGGATCTGCGCCGGGGTCAGCTCGATCTCCCCGTCCGGATCGGCGAACAACACGAAGTCGTTGCCCGTGCCCTGGCCCTTGGTGAAGTTGAGATCGATGCCCATCAGACCAGTGTAGGGAGCAGACCGGGCACCACAGACCCACACTCCCCGTCGAATCGGTTCCGGGTCAGAGGTGCGAGCGGGCAGCCTCGACGCGGTCGGGGGCGTCGTAGTCGATCCAGTGCGTGTCCTGTGAGCGCTTGAACCAGCTGACCTGCCTGCGCGCGTAGCGACGGGTGAGCTGTTGGGTCTGCTCGATCGCCTCGGCCTGGCTGAGCCGGCCGCTGAGCTGGCCGAGCGCCTGCGCGTAGCCGATGGCGCGGCTCGCGGTCACCCCGGTTTCGAGGCCGGCCGGGATGAGGCCCCGCACCTCGTCAAGGAGACCGCCGGCCCACATCCGGTCGACACGGGCATCGAGGCGCGCGGTGAGTTCCTCGCGCGGCGCCCTCAGGCCGAGGGTCACGGCCGGACGCCAGTACACGGGCTCCCCCGGTAGGGCGGCGAGGTGCGGCGCTCCGGTGAGTTCGACGACCTCGAGCGCGCGCACGAGGCGGCGGCCGTTGCTCGCGCCGATCCGGGAGGCGGCGCCGGGGTCGACGACCTTCAGGCGCGCATAGAGGACGCCGGGGCCCTGCTCGACCAGGTCGGCCTCGAGCCGGGCGCGCAGTACCGGGTCGGTCGCCGGGAACTGGAAGTCGAAGACCACGGAGGAGACGTAGAGCCCGGATCCGCCGACGAGGATGGGCACGGCCCCGCGGGCGGCGATGTCCTCGATCGACGAACGGGCCTCGGTCTGGTAACGGGCGACCGCGGCCTCGTCGGTCACGGCGAGCACGTCGAGCAGGTGGTGCGGGATCCCCCGCTGCTCGTCGGCTCCAAGCTTGGCGGTGCCGATGTCCATGCCGCGATAGAGCTGCATGGCGTCCGCGTTGACGATTTCGGCCGGGGTGCCCTCTGCCCTGAGGCTCTCGGCGAGGTCGAGCGAGAGCTCGCTCTTGCCGGTGCCGGTCGGTCCGACGATGACGACAAGCACCCGGTTAGCGCTCACCGTCGTCGACGGCATAGATCGGTACCGTCGAGCTGGCATTGACCGCCGGGATCCGGCCGGAAGCGGTCGGAACGGCGGGCACCGGAGCAGGGCCCTGGGCCGCGGCGGAGGCCGCAACAGGATGCGGCGTGGCAGAGTGCGGCGTGGCAGAGTGCGACGCGGCGTGCGGGGCCGCGGGACGAAGGCCGAGCGTGGGCATCCCGAGCGAGACGGAACCAGCAGCGGAGGTGCCGGCGTGGCTCGGCACGCCGCAGGCATCCGCCTCGGCACGGTCCCAGGCGTCGCCGGCCGTGGTCCGGCGGATGCGCAGCGGCGCCCCGTCCGGGGAGTCGGCGATGAGGTGGAACGGTGCGGCCTGGGTCACCGTCACCGTGACGAGGTCCCCGGGACGCGGGCGCTCCGAACCGTCCGGCACGTCGAAGTGCACGAGGCGGCTGTCGGGCGCACGCCCGCTCATCCGATGGGTGTCCGAGTCCTTGCGGCCCTCCCCGTTCGCGACGAGCAGTTCGAGCTCCCGGCCGATCACGGCCTGGTTCTCTTCCCACGAGATGCGTTCCTGAAGCACTGCGAGGCGCTCGTACCGATCCTGGACGATCTCCTTGGGCACCTGGTCGGCCATCTCCGCGGCCGGTGTGCCCGGGCGGATCGAGTACTGGAAGGTGAAGGCCGTCGCGAACCGTGCCCGTTCGACGACACGGAGGGTCTCCTGGAAGTCCTCCTCCGTCTCGCCGGGGAAGCCGACGATGATGTCGGTGCTGATCGCCGCATCGGGCATCCGCGCACGAACCCGGTCGAGGATTCCGAGGAAACGCTCGGATCGGTAGGACCGGCGCATGGCTTTGAGCACCCGGTCGGAACCGGACTGCAGCGGCATGTGCAACTGCGGCATCACGGCGGGAGTGTCGGCCATGGCCTCGATGACGTCGTCGGTGAACGCGGCGGGGTGCGGGCTCGTGAAGCGGATGCGCTCGAGTCCCTCGATCTTCCCGGCGGCGCGGAGAAGTTTGCCGAAGGCGAGGCGGTCGCCGAATTCGACGCCGTAGGAGTTGACGTTCTGGCCGAGCAGCGTGACCTCGATGGCTCCGTCGTCGACGAGGGCCTGGATCTCGGCGAGGATCTCGCCCGGCCGACGGTCCTTCTCCTTGCCACGCAGGGCGGGGACGATGCAGAAGGTGCAGGTGTTGTTGCAGCCGACGGAGATGGAGACCCAGCCGCTGTAGCTCGAGTCGCGCTTGGTCGGCAGTGTCGAGGGGAAGGTCTCGAGGGCGTCGAGGATCTCGAGCTGGGCCTCGCCGTTGTGCCGGGCGCGTTCGAGCAGGCTCGGCAGCGCACCCATGTTGTGGGTTCCGAAGACGACGTCGACCCACGGCGCCTTCCCAAGGATGACGTCCTTGTCCTTCTGGGCGAGGCAGCCGCCGACGGCGATCTGCATGCCCGCGTGGCGCCGTTTGATCGACGCGAGCTGGCCGAGGTTGCCGTAGAGCTTGTTGTCGGCGTTCTCGCGCACCGCGCAGGTGTTGAGGACGACGATGTCGGCTTCGGCCCCGTCGGCGGGAACGTACCCGGCCGCCTCGAGGGAACCGCGCAGCCGTTCGGAGTCGTGCACGTTCATCTGGCAGCCGAAGGTGCGCACCTCATAGGTGCGTGCCCGGCCGTCGTCGTCGCGGGCCGCCGGCGACGGGGCGATCAGGGTCTTCGTGCTCAGGGTCATAGTGACTCCAGTTTACGCGACCGCGCCGGACCTTCCCGATTCGGCTACTGGAACCGCACGCCGGACGAGCCGCCGCCGTTGCGCGAGTCGAGCGCGGCCTGGACCGCTTCGCGCACGACCGAGGACGGGTAACCCTTGCGCATCAGAAATGCATTGAGCCGGCGATCGATGGTGCGATCGTCGAGGCGGCCCAGCTGCTGCACGCGCTTGATCGCGACCTCGATGGCCCGTTCGGTCTCGTCGTCGGGCATGGCGTCGAGCGTCTCCGCGATGAGCTCCTTGTCGAGGCCGCGGCGGCGCATCTCGGCCTGGACGCCGGAGCGCCCAAGGCCCTTGCGCTCGTGCTGGCTGTAAACGATCTGCTCGGCGAGCTTCGCTTCGTCGAGATAGTCGAGGCGGATGAACCGTTCGACGATCTCTTCGATCTCGCTCTCCGGAAGGTCGAGTCCGACGAGCACGCCGCGGGCCTCGGAGATGGACAACGAGCGACCGCGAAGCCGCTGCAGGAGGACCTGCTCGGCGTGTTCGCTGTCCGGGTCGACGGCGTGGTCGAGGTCTCCGGTATCGACCGCACCCGAGGCGACCCCGCCGGAGTCAACCTCGGAGACGTCCCCGGCAGAGGAGGATGCCTGGGCGCCCGGCAGGTAGCTCACCGTCGCGAGAGTGCCCCGACGCTTGGCCGTGGCTCCGGTGGCCGCCGCGGCGGCCGGCTTGATGTCCGGCTCGGCCTTGGGTTCGAAGTGCACCATGCTTACGCGCCCTTCCGGGCGGCGAGCCTGGCCTGGGTGGTCTTCGGCTGAGTCACGTCGTCCCCTGCCGCCGCGCGGGCAGCGGTCGCGGCCTCCTTCGCGGCGAGCTCCGTCGCAGCTTCCGCGGCGGCGGCGGCCTTCTTGGCGGCTGCGCCTTCCGGCGAGATGCCGAGCTTGAAGAGGATCTTGCTCTCGATCTCGTTGGCCATGTCCGGGTTCTTCAGCAGGAAGTTCCGGGAGTTCTCCTTGCCCTGCCCGAGCTGGTCGCCGTCGTAGGTGTACCAGGCGCCGGACTTCTTCACGATTCCCTGTTCGACACCGAAGTCGATCAGGCTGCCCTCGCGGGAGATGCCGATGCCGTAGATGATGTCGAACTCGGCCTGCTTGAAGGGCGGCGCCATCTTGTTCTTGACGACCTTGACCCTGGTGCGGTTACCGACGGCTTCTGTGCCGTCCTTCAGGGTCTCGATCCGGCGGATGTCGAGGCGAACCGAGGCGTAGAACTTGAGTGCCTTGCCGCCCGCGGTGGTTTCCGGGCTGCCGAAGAAGACACCGATCTTCTCGCGGAGCTGGTTGATGAAGATCATCGTGGTGTTGGTCTGGCTGAGCCCGCCGGTGAGCTTGCGGAGGGCCTGCGACATCAGCCGGGCCTGGAGGCCGACATGGGAGTCGCCCATCTCGCCCTCGATCTCGGCGCGGGGCACGAGGGCGGCGACGGAGTCGATGACGATGAGGTCGATCGAGCCGCTGCGCACGAGCATGTCGGCGATTTCGAGCGCCTGCTCCCCCGTGTCGGGCTGGGAGACGAGGAGGGCATCGATGTCGACGCCGAGCTTCTTTGCGTAATCAGGGTCGAGCGCGTGCTCGGCGTCGATGAACGCGGCGATGCCGCCGCCCTTCTGGGCATTGGCGATGGCGTGCAGGGTGAGCGTGGTCTTACCGGAGGACTCCGGACCGTAGATCTCGACGATGCGCCCGCGCGGGAGCCCGCCGATGCCGAGGGCCACGTCCAGTGCGATCGAACCGGTGGAAATGGTTTCGACCGGTGCCCGGTCGTCGCTGCCGAGGCGCATGATCGAACCCTTGCCGAACTGGCGGTCGATCTGGGCGAGCGCGGTGTCGAGCGCCTTCTCGCGGTCTGCTGCTGATGCCATGGTGGGTCTCCTTCGGTCGTGCGTTTCGGCGCCTATAGGCTGTCGCGAAACACTCACCGGGAGGACCCCGGTGCGTGCTCTGGGACAAGGCATTCGCTGTCTGTCACTGACGAAGGCGACTGTACGCCGCACCCCCGACATTGATCGGGAAGCGCTACGACGGTGGACACTTCTGCACTGACTCCTGCTGGTGAGGAGCCTACCAAAGGTCGAACACGTATTCGAGCACCGACGCGCCGAAACGGGTGCGTCGTCGAAGTCCGGAGGAAGACTACGGGCGCGGCGCCGGCACCCCTGCGCCGAACCAACGGCTCTTGGGCACGTCGGTCTCCGCGCACAGCGCGAGCCAGACGTCGCGCGCCGGAACACCGCCGGCCAGGGCCTGGTCGGCGGTGTTCCCGAGCGAGGTGAGCACGAGGTCGCGGGTCAGCACACGACCGTACGACTCGCCGAATTCGTCTTTCAACGCCTGACGGAATTCACTGAGTCTCACGAAGCCACCTCAACGGCGGGGAAGGAGGGGATGGGGAAGGCCGGGGTCAACGAACCATCATGCCGGTGTCGTACGTCGCGACGAGCTCGTCGGGAACGGTGTCGGGGAAACGATCGATTCCCTCGATGACGGCGAGGCGGTCTCCCACCTCACGCATGATGACCGAGATCGGGGTGTCCAGCGCGTCAGCGACGGACGCCAGAATCTCGGATGACGCTTCCTTCTGGCCGCGCTCCACTTCGCTAAGGTAACCCAGGGCCACGCTGGCCTTGCTGGCGACCTGACGCAGTGTGCGCCCTTTCTGAAGTCGGAAGTCCCTGAGCACATCGCCGATTTCCTGTCGTACAAGAATCATCGGAACCTCCTTCTATTACTTATCAAGTGCAGCCTTATCAAGTAAAGCTACTTCGGTCATGCCGGTGGCGGATGGATAACAGTACTACATCCACCCGACTCCTGCAGACTACCCAGAACGACTGGGGTTTGCTTGTGAATATGTACTGTGTAACCCAGCGTTTACGCGAACTATTCCGTCGGTAACGTGGCTATCAGCCCACGCACAGCTTCGACGGCCGCCCGGACCGTTTTCGCCCGGATCGCGGCGCGGTCACCGGTGAGGGTGAGCAGGACCGCCGAGGATTCGGTTCCGATTGAGAGGCCGAGATAGACCGTCCCCGGTTGTCGGTCGCCCTGGGGGTCCGGACCGGCGACACCGGTCGTCGCGACCCCGATATCCGCGCCGCGGCCGCCGAGGGTGAGCCGCCTGCGCGCGCCCGCGGCCATCTGGCGCGCGACCTCCGGATCGACGGGGCCGTGCGCGGCGAGGAGTGCGGGGTCGACGCCGAGGAGGGTGTGCTTGAGTTCGGTCTGGTACGCAACGATGCCGCCGGCGACGACGACGGATGCCCCGGGGATCCTGATGAGTTCGGCCGCGAGTGCTCCCCCGGTCAGGGACTCGGCCACGGCGATGGTGAGGCCCCGGCTGGTGAGTTCGAAGATCAGGGCCGCGGTCGGATCATCCGCTTCGGTCGCATTCACCGTCACATCGGTCGGCTCGGGCACATCAGTCGGATCGGGCACATCGGTCGTATGGATGGTCACGGCAGGTCAGCCGTCGTGCCGGGACTGGCGCGAGACACGCCGGGCGGCGACGAGGTAGTCGATGCCGGTCGACACGGTCAGCACGAGCGCGACGGCCATGGCCGCGTAGTTGACCCAGTGGATCCAGTCGCCGAGCACGAGCCAGAGCGGCACGAGGAAGAGCGAGATCGCGACGGACTGCATGATCGTCTTGAGCTTGCCGCCGCGGGAGGCCGGGATGACCCGGTCGCGGAGCATCACGAAGCGGAACGCCGTGATGCCGAGCTCGCGGACCAGGATCACGATCGTGACCCACCACCACAGTTCGCCGAGGATCGAGAGGGCGACGAGCGCTCCCCCGGTGAGCACCTTGTCGGCGATCGGGTCGAGCAGCTTGCCGAGGTCGGTGACGAGGTTGTACTTGCGGGCGATCGCTCCATCGATCCCGTCGGTGGCGATCGCGAGGATGAACAGCACGGCGGCCGCCCAGCGCAGCGCGCCGTCCTGGCCGGCGTCGGCGAGCAGCATCCAGATGAACAGCGGGGCGAGCAGGATCCGCACGACCGTGATCAGGTTGGGCAGGTTCCAGTTGCTGGGGTGTGCGACGGGTTCGGATGCTGTGGCCATGATCAGTCCCTGCCGGTGAGGTTCCAGGCATCCTCGTCTGCTGACGACGCCTCTTCCTCAGGGTAGCCCTCGCTCATTTTCGCGACCGGGTCGCCGGCGTAGCGGGGGTCGGGCTGGGAATCGCGGCGGGCATCCGCCTCGTGGGCGGCGTTGGCCTGGCGGGCCGCCGTTGCGGCGTGGTGCTCATCGTCGGAACCGCGGAGCAGGGCGAGCACGCTCGGGAGCTGTTCGACGGTGACGAGCACGTCGCGGGCCTTCGACCCCTCGGACGGGCCGACGATCTCGCGGGACTCGAGCAGGTCCATCAGCCGGCCGGCCTTGGCGAAGCCGACGCGCAGCTTGCGCTGCAGCATCGAGGTCGAGCCGAACTGGGTCGACACGACGAGTTCGGCGGCGGCGAGGAGCACCTCGAGGTCGTCTCCGATGTCGGAGTCGATCTCCTTGCGCGGCGCCTCCATCGAGACGTCCGGCCGGTAGTCGGGGCGGGCCTGCTGGGTGACGTGCTTGACGACCCGTTCGATCTCCGCCTCGCTGACCCAGGCGCCCTGCACGCGGATGGCCTTGGATGCGCCCATCGGCAGGAAGAGCGCGTCGCCCTGGCCGATGAGCTTGTCCGCGCCCGGCTGGTCGAGGATGACCCGGGAGTCGGTGACGCTCGTCACCGCGAACGCGAGGCGGGACGGCACGTTGGCCTTGATCAGGCCGGTGACGACGTCGACGCTCGGACGCTGGGTGGCGAGCACGAGGTGGATGCCGGAGGCACGGGCGAGCTGCGTGATCCGCACGATCGAGTCTTCGACGTCGCGCGGGGCGACCATCATCAGGTCGGCGAGCTCGTCGACGACGACGAGGAGGTACGGGTACGGCTTGAGGGTGCGGGCGCTCCCGGCCGGAAGCACGATCTCGTTGCCGACGACGGCCTTGTTGAAGTCGTCGATGTGGCGGAAACCGAAGCTGGCCAGGTCGTCGTAGCGCATGTCCATCTCTTTGACGACCCACTGCAGCGCTTCGGCGGCCTTCTTCGGGCTCGTGATGATGGGCGTGATGAGGTGCGGCACGCCGGCGTATGCGGCGAGTTCGACCCGCTTCGGGTCGATCAGCACCATGCGCACGTCGCTCGGCTGGGCGCGCATCAACAGGCTCGTGATCATCGAGTTCACGAAGCTCGACTTACCGGAACCGGTCGAACCGGCGACGAGGAGGTGGGGCATCTTGGCGAGGTTGGCCACGACGAATCCGCCGCCGACGTCCTTGCCGACGCCGATGGTCATCGGGTGGGTGCTGTTCGTGGCCGCCGCCGAGCGGAGCACGTCGCCGAGGGTGACGATCTCGCGGTCGGTGTTCGGGATCTCGATGCCGATCGCGCTCTTGCCGGGGATCGGCGAGAGGATGCGCACCTCGTTGGACGCGACCGCGTACGAGAGGTTCTTGCTGAGGGCGGTGACCCGTTCGACCTTGACGCCGGGGCCGAGTTCGATCTCGTACTGGGTCACGGTCGGGCCGCGGGAGAACCCGGTCACCCGAGCGTCGACCTGGAACTGGGTGAGCACCTCGGTGATCGACGTGACGATGACGTCGTTCGCCGCCGAGCGCGCCTTCGCGGGAGGTCCGGCGGTCAGGGTCGTGTTCGACGGCAGCTCGTACGGCACGGCCGGGTGATCGCCGGTGTCCGGGTGCAGCGGATGCCCGTCCTCGCCGGGCACCGCACCGGTCGCCCCTGCGGCACCCAGGCCGTCGAGTCCCGGAAGCACCTCGGTGAGTCCCGCCGCCGCGGCCGAGCCTGGGCCGCCGGTCGCCTCGTCGTCGTGCAGGCCGAAGTCCGAGCCGCGCGGCACATCGATCTCGCCGGTGAAACGCTTGATGGCGTCCTCGGCGCGGAGCAGGTCCTCGAGTACCTCTGTGCCGTAGTGGTCGCCGCCGGAACCGCCGCCGGACAGCCCGACCGAGAACGGCGTGGCCGGTGTCGGCACCGGGGACCCGTCCGCGGGCGCGATGGCGCTGTCGAAGCCGCCTCGGCCGTCGCCGCCGAGAAGGGTGCTGAGGGGATCGTCGCCGGCCCCGGACGGGCCGTCGCCCGCCTTCGAACCGTGAGCGCCGGCATCCGACACGAGGGCGCCACCGAAGTCAGGGTCTTCCTCGCGCTTGCTGTTGTTGCGACGCCACCAGGGCAGGGCGCTGTTGCCGTCCGGCTCGCCGTCGAGTCCGTCGAGTTCGACCTGGGCGGTCTTCTCGGCGCGCTCGAGTTTCGCGGTCTTCGCCGCCGCGCGCTCGTCCTCCGTGGAGAGCTCCGCGCCGAACAGCCAGGCGTAGAGCTCGCGCGAACGCTGGCCGATCCGGTTCGGCGGGGTCTTCGTGATGATCAGCAGGCTCAGGGCGAGCAGCAGGATGATGATGGCGGTGGCGCCGATGGCCGTCGTGAGGGCGATCAGCGGGGCCGCGATCATCCAGCCGATGACGCCGCCGGAGAGGGCGAGCACGTTCATGCCCTGGGTGGGCGTCGGCTGGCCGCCGTAGACGTGGCAGAGCCCCGAGACGGAGACGAGCAGCAGGCTCAGGCCGATGCCGATGCGCCCGTTGTCGTGCACAGAACTGGGCTTGCGGAACAGCCAGATCGCGAAGACGAAGAGGATCACCGGCAGGGCGAACGCGACCCGGCCGAAGAGCCCGCCGAAGGTCCAGGCGTCGAAGTTGCGGGCGATCGCGTTGTCGATCAGGAACCATTCCACGACCGCGCCGGCCACGGCGAGCAGCACGAGGAAGAACGGCAGGCCGTCGCGGCGTTCCTCTTTGGAGAGCTTCTCCGGGCCGAGTGCGCGAGCGGCGGCGCCGGCGACATGGGCGAGGGCGAGCCAGGAGCGCACGAAGAGGCCGGGTTCGGTCTCCGCTGCGGCGAACTTGACCGTCTTCTGTGCTGTGGTGCGGGCAGCCGGCTTGCGCGCGGGCGTACCGCGGGCCGGCGTGGTGCGGGCGCGCCCGGTCGACTTAGTGCTCGTGGCCATGAAGTCCACGGTACCGCCGAGCCGCCGATTCCGCGTGAGCCCACGCGGTCCTGGTCGTGGCGCCGCACACGCGAGCGCCTCCGGCGACCCTAGGCCTCGATGACGAGCGGCACGATCATCGGGCGGCGGCGGAACGTGACGTTGACCCACCGGCCGACCGTGCGGCGCACGATCTGCTGCAGCGCGTGCGGGTCGCGGACCCCGTTCTCGGCGGCCTCGCCGAGGGCGGCGCGAATCTTGGGCAGCACCGCATCGAAGACAGAGTCGTCCTCCGCGAAGCCCTTCGCGTGGATCTCCGGGCCGACGATGACGTTGCCGGTCTTGGCGTCGACGACGATGATGATCGAGATGAAGCCCTCCTCTGCGAGGGTGCGCCGGTCCTTGAGGTCGGCCTCGGTGATCTCGCCGACGGTGGAGCCGTCGACGTAGACGTAGCCGAGGTCGAGCTGGCCGACCTTGCGTACGACGCCGTCCCTGAGGTCGAGCACGGTGCCGTCTTCGGCGAGGATGACGTTCTCCGGCGGCACCCCGGTCTCGGCGGCGAGCTTCGCGTTGGCGACGAGGTGCCGGTATTCGCCGTGCACCGGGAGCACGTTCTTGGGCTTCAGGATGTTGTAGCAGTAAGTGAGCTCGCCCGCGGCGGCGTGGCCGGAGACGTGGACCTTCGCGTTGCCCTTGTGCACGACGTTGGCACCGAGCTTGGTCAGGCCGTCGATGATGCGGTAGACCGCGTTCTCGTTGCCGGGGATGAGTGAGCTCGCGAGGATCACGGTGTCGCCGGGGCCGACCTCGACCTGATGGTCCTGGTTGACCATCCGCGCGAGCACGGCCATCGGTTCGCCCTGGGAGCCGGTCGACATGTAGACGATCTTGTCGTCGGGGATGCTGCCGGCCTTCTTGAAGTCGACGAGCACCCCTTCCGGCACGGTCAGGTAGCCGAGGTCGGCTGCGATGGTCATGTTGCGCACCATGGAGCGGCCGAGCAGGGCGACCCGGCGTCCGTTGGCGTGCGCGGCGTCGAGCACCTGCTGCACCCGGTGCACGTGGCTGGAGAAGCTCGCGACGATGACGCGGCGCGGAGCCCGGGCGATGACGTCGTCGAGGACGGGACCGATCAGCCGCTCCGAGGCGGTGAAGCCGGGGACATCCGCGTTGGTGGAGTCGACGAGGAAGAGGTCGACTCCCTCGGTGCCGAGCCTGGCGAACTCGCGCAGGTCGGTCAGCCGGTGGTCGAGAGGGAGCTGGTCCATCTTGAAGTCGCCGGTGTGCAGCACGGTGCCGCCCGCGGTCTTGATCGCGACGGCGAGGGCATCCGGGATGGAGTGGTTGACCGCGACGAACTCGAGGTTGAACGGGCCGAGCCGCTCGGTCTGCCCCTCGGCGACCTGGAGCGTGTACGGCACGATCCGGTGTTCCTTGAGCTTGGCTTCGATGAACGCGAGGGTGAGCCCCGAACCGATCAGGGGGATGTCCGCCCGCAGCTTGAGCAGGTACGGCACGGCGCCGATGTGGTCCTCGTGCCCGTGCGTCAGCACCACGCCGAGAATGTCATCGAGGCGGTCCCTGATCGGGCTGAAGTCGGGCAGGATCAGGTCTACGCCCGGCTGGTGCTCCTCGGGGAAGAGCACGCCGCAGTCGACGATCAGGATCTTGCCGTCGATCTCGAACGACGTCATGTTCCGGCCGATCTCGCCGAGGCCGCCGATCGGGATGATCCGGAGCGTTCCCGGTTCGAGTGTGGCCGGTTCGTAGACGTCGATGGGCATGGGCCCTCCTCGTGGTTCGGTGTGCTGGCTAGCGGGTGGTTCCGGCGATCTTGGGCAGGGCCCCGCCGGCGGCGGCATTGCGGTCCGGGCGGAAGTTGGAGAAGTCCACACCGGGGATGTTCTTGACGAGGTCGATCTCGTCCTCGATCTCGGCGGCTTCCCATTCCTCCGGGCCGACGAGGGGCAGCCGCACGCGGGGGCTCGTGATGCGCCCGAGGCCGTGCAGGATGTACTTGGCGGCGACGGTTCCGGGCACGTGGGTCATCACGGCGCGAACGAGCGGCTCGAGCTGCTTGTGTGCGGCGGTTGCGGTCTTGAGGTCGCCGGCGTTGACCGCGTCGACCATCTGCCGGTACGGGGTCGCCGCGATGTTCGCGGTCACGCCGATCAGTCCGGTCGCGCCGATCGACAGGTGCGGGAGCACGTTGGGGTCGTCGCCGGAGAAGTAGAGCAGGTCGGTCTGGTTGAGCACGCGGCTCACCTGGGCGAGGTCGCCCTTGGCGTCCTTGACGGCGAGGATGTTGGGGTGCTTCGCGGCGCGCAGCAGAGTCTCGTATGCGATCGCGACGCCGGTGCGGCCGGGGATGTCGTAGAGGATCACCGGCAGGTCGGTCGCGTCGGCGATCATGCGGAAGTGGGTGAGGATGCCGGCCTGGGTGGGCTTGTTGTAGTACGGGGTGACGATCATGTTGCCGTCGGCGCCGGCCTTCTCGCTCTGCCTGGCCAGCTGCATCGCGTGCGCGGTCTCGTTCGAGCCACCGCCCATGATGATCTTCGCGCGGCCGCCGGCGACGTCCTTGCCGACCTCGACGAGGCGCAGTTTCTCCGCGTCGGTGAGGGTCGAGGTCTCCCCCGTGGTGCCCGTGACGACGATGCCGTCGGCGCCCGCCGTGATCACGTCGTCGATGTGCTTCGCCACACCCGCCCAGTCGACCTCGCCGTCGGCGGTGAAGGGGGTTACCAGGGCGACGAGGACCTGGCCGAACGGATTCTCAGACATAGACACGTGGACAGGCTATCGCCTTGCCGACGGGACATGGGCGTGTCGCGCGGCACGTAACGTGTCGTCACACGCACGGAATCGGCGAACCGCCCGCGTACTGTCAGGGTCATGGATGCCCCTGCCGCCCTGCTACTCGTGCTCGCGCTCGTCGCGGTCGCGACGGCGCTCGGCCTGGTCTACCGAGCGAGGCAGGGCCGGATCCGCCCTGTCGCCGACCCGACCGTTCTGGTGCCCGCGGATGTCGGCAGCCAGGTCCCCTTCGGCCCCGCGGCCACCCTCGTGCAGTTCTCCACGGAGTTCTGCAGCCGCTGCCCCGGCACCCACCGACTCCTCAGCCAGATCGCCGATGGCCGTCCCGGCGTTGCCCACGTCGACGTCGACCTCACGCACCGGGCCGACCTCGCGAACCGCTTCGGCGTGCTGCAGACCCCGACGACGCTCATCCTCGACGGCGCGGGTCGCGTGCACGCCCGCGTCGGCGGCGCGCCGCACCGGGCGGATGTCCTCCGTCACCTCGACCATCTCGCCGGGCCCGAATCGGCGAACCCCCTCACCGCGTCACACCTGCCAGGGAGCCCCCATGCCCAGTGATTCCTCCGCGAACCGCGCAACCACGCCGAGCCCCGCCGCTCCGCCCCGCCGCGCGCCCGTCGACCCCCGAGGCCCGCGGTTCAGCGCCGCCATCACGGCCGTGCTCCTGCTCGTCGTGATCTTCCTCTCCCTGACCGGGGCATCCGTCGCCGCTCTCGTGTTGCTCGCCGCGATCGCGGCGCTCTTCGCCTGGGGAGCATTCGCAGGCGTCGGCCGGCACCCGTATGGCCTGCTGTTCAAGCGATTCGTACGTCCCCGCCTTGCACCGCCCGCCGAACTCGAAGACGCCGCTCCGCCGACCTTCGCCCAGGGGGTCGGCCTGTTCGTGACCGTCATCGGCGTCCTGCTCGGACTGTTCGGTCTCGCCCCCGCAGTCGGGATCGCCGCCGGTTTCGCGTTCATCGCCGCGTTCCTGAACTCGGTCTTCGACTACTGCCTCGGCTGCCAGCTCTACCTCCTGCTCGTGCGCGCCCGGATCCTCGGTCGCTCCCCCGCCGCGGCCTGACGCGCGTGGACCGGGCTCCCTGTCAACTCCCAGACTGAGCCTGTCCCTCTGAGTGGATGCCCGGTTAGGCTGGGGCTTTCACACCCAGGAGGTAACACCATGGCACTGACCAGCGAAGCGTCAACCGTCTGGACCGGAGACCTCAAGTCCGGCCATGGCACCGTCTCACTCGACTCCTCCCACGCCGGCGAGTTCCCGGTGACCTGGAAGGCACGGAGTGTCGGGAGCCCGAACACCACCAACCCCGAAGAGCTCCTCGGCGCCGCGCACGCCGCGTGCTTCTCGATGGCCCTCGCGAACGGGCTCGGCGCGGCCGGGCACACGCCGGAGAACATCCAGACGACCGCTGCCGTGACCTTCGAGGCCGGAGTCGGCATCGTCGGCAGCCACCTGCTCGTCAGCGCGAGCGTGCCCGGCCTCACCGAGGAACAGTTCGCGGCATTCGCCGAGGACGCGAAGGCGAACTGCCCGGTGTCGAAGGCCCTCGCCGGGATCCCGATCACGATCGAAGCGGAACTGGCCTAGGCGCAGGAGCGCCCGATGCGCGTACTGATCGCCGGAGCCTCCGGGCTCATCGGCACCGAACTCGTCCGACAGCTCGGCGAAGCCGGGCACACCGTGTCCCGCCTCGTACGGCACCCCGCAGCCGGGCCCGACGAGGTCACCTGGAACCCCGCCGTCTTCGACATCGACCCTGCAGCCCTCGACGGGGTCGACGCGGTCGTCAACCTCTCGGGGGCCTCGCTCGCCCGTCTGCCGTGGACGAACGGCTACCGGACCGAGATCCTGGCCTCCCGGACCCACGCGACCCGCACCCTCGTCGAGGCGATCAGGAGGACTCCCACCCCGCCGGCCGTGTTCCTGAGCGGCTCGGCTGTCGGCCTGTACGGCGACCGGCCCGGTGAGATCCTCACCGAACTGTCCGCTCCCGCCGACGATTTCCTCGCTGCCGTCGTCGAGGCCTGGGAGGCCGAGGCCCTGCGCACACCGGCGCCGACCCGGGTCGTCCTGCTCCGTACCGGGCTCGTGATCGCGCGTGGCGGTGCGCTGAAACCATTGCTCCCCCTCGTCAGGCTCGGCCTCGGCGGCCCGCTCGGCCACGGCACCCAGCACTGGCCGTGGATCAGCCTGCACGACGAGGTCGCCGCGATCGTGCACCTGCTCGGCTCCACGCTCAGCGGCCCGGTCAACCTCGTCGGGCCGGCGCCGGCCTCGGCGAACGATGTGATCCGGGCCGTCACGGTCGCCCTGCACCGCCCGTTCCTCCTGCCGGTGCCGGAGTTCGCGCTGACGTTCGCGCTCCGCGACGCCGCCCGCCAGCTGCTCCTCGCCGACCAGCGGGTGAGCAGCGCCCTGCTGCAGGGCGACGGCTTCGTGTTCCGGCACGGCACGGTCGCCGAGGCCGTCGACGCGATGCTCGCCGAGGTGTGACCCGGCTGGTCGGCTCGCGCCGGGCAGCCAGTGCCCTGACGAATTCGACGGAGATTGTGCCCGGAAGGCGCCTACCGCGGTCCCCGGTGCTCAGAACCCACAATCTCCGTCGCACTGGTGCCGGGAGAGGTGCAGGGGTCAGGCGGCGGCGCGCTCGAGCGTGATCGCTGTGCGGATGGCGCCACGGGCGCGTTTCCGGTCCCCGGCGGCGTCGTACGCGAGGCCCAGCCGGAACCAGGCTTTCCAGTCCTCCGGTGCCGCGTCGACCGCGTCGCGGTACTGCGGGAAGTCCGCGTCGGCCGCGTCCCTGACCGGGCGCCCGCTCGCGCGGATCGGCAGGGTCTCGACCGGGAGTTCTCCGCTCGCCTCGAGCAGGCGAACGAGCCTGGCCGAGCGGAATCCGAAGGTGACCTCGAGCACGAGCGCCCAGATCCCGATCAGGGGCAGAACCAGCAGCGCCACGCCGATCGCGATGCCGACGGGTGCGCCACTCTGCAGGAAGAGCACCGCCCGCCACCCGACGAGCACCAGGTAGAAGGCGAGCAGGATCGCCATCATGCCGGCGCCGATGCGGCCCTTCATTCGAAGATCTCGGAGTCGGCGTCGATCTCGGGGACGCTGTCGAGGTCGGGCTCCGCTGCGATCGCGACGATCGCCGCCGGCGGGGTGGGGGGCGCGCCGAGGCCGAGGTCGACGACCTGGTCGAGGCCGACGGTCACGCCGACGGCAGTGCGGGCAGCGTCGAGGGCGAGCAGAATGCCGCGCCGGTACGCGTTGGCGGACAGCGTGTTGTGGGAGATCGTGACCGTCTCCCCCGCGCCGCCGAAGATGACGTCCTGCCGGGCGAGCACGCCGTCGAGGCGCAGGCTGTGCACGGGCACGCTCGACACCTGCTGCCCGCGTGCTCGCTGGTCGTTGTGCGGTGCGGACACCGGGCCGAGCTCCGTGCGTGCGAGACCGATGAGCTCGGCGGTGCGGACCGCAGTCCCCGAGGGAGAGTCGACCTTGGCGGCCTGGTGCGTTTCGACGATCTCGATCGAGTCGAAGAGCCGGGCGAGCATGGCCGAGACGGCGGTCGCGACGACGGAACCGATCGAGAAGTTCGGCACGATCACGACGCCGGTGTCACTCCGGCCGCGGATCCGACGCTCGAGCGTCGTGATGCGGGACTGGGACCAGCCGGAGGTGCCGACGAGCACCCGGATGCCGTTGTCGACGGCGAAGTCGACGACGCTCTGGCTCACGCCGGGCAGGGTGACGTCGACGACGACATCCGCCCCGAGCATGTCGGACAGCGGGCTGCGCGAGTCGAGGCCGGCGTGCAGCTCGTACCCGTCGGTCTCCTCGACGAGCCCGCTGATCAGTCGGCCCATCGTGCCCGTAACGCCGACGATGGCCACCCGTGTTGTCATACGCCTAATCTACCAAGCGGTCATCCGGCAATCCGGCATCCGGCATCCGGGCCCCGCACGACCCGGCGCGAACTGGGCTCACCGGGTTCACCGACGTAGCCTTGTGGCATGCCAGCCACCCCGAAAGCACCCGGCCCCGTCTTCCGCGAGGTATCCGTGACGGATGCCGGTTCCCTCGCCCTCCTGACGGCCTACTTCAGCGATCGGCAGTCGAGCTTCCCCGTCGAGCAGGGTGCCTACCGAACGACCTTCCCGGTGGCCGGGGACTTCCTGCCGCCGAACGGTGTCTTCCTGCTCGTCGGCGAACCCAGCGGGAACCCGGAGCAGGCCTGGGTCGGGTGCGGCGGCATCCGTCGGATCGGGGACACCCCGGGCGGCGGCCCCCGCTACGAGGTCAAGCACCTCTGGCTGCAGCCGGGCACACGCGGGAGGGGCTGGGGCCGGGCCTTGCTCGCCGAACTCGAGCGGCGGGCGCGATTGTTCGGCGCCGCCGAGCTCGTGCTCGACACGAACGCGAGCCTGCGGGCCGCCGGAGCGCTCTACCGGAGCGCCGGCTTTGCGGATTGCCCGCCGTACAACGACAACCCGAACGCCACCAACTGGTACCGGAAGAGCCTCGCTCGCGACTAGTACAGAGCCCCGCTCGCGACTGAGAGAGAGTCTCGCTCGCGCCTAGTACAGCAGCGGGTCAGGCAGTCCGGTGCGCATCTCCACGGGCAGGTGCCCGGTGTCGTTGTGGGTGACGAGCGTCCACGGGCGGCCCGGTTTCTGCAACAGCACGGTGAGGCCGCAGTTGGCCTGGTTGATGCTGATCCAGCGCCAGTCCGGAGCGCCCAGCACTGCGCGCACGAACCAGCCGATGACGAAGTTGTGCGTGATCAGCAGTTCGTGGCGCTCGCCTCTGCGGGGCTGCAGGAATTCGGCGACGGCGTCGTCCATCTGCGCACGGCCGGCTTCGATCTCCTCCTCGGTGACGGCACCGAAGAACGGGGCGTATGCCGCGGGCGTCTCCGGCGCCATGCCGGTCGGGATGCAGTCGAACAGCAGCGGGGAGGGAACCGGGGTGAGCGAGGGCAGCCGCCCGGCGACGATCTCTGCGGTCTCGGCCGCGCGCTGCAGGGGCGAGTGCCAGGCGTCGGTGAACGGCACGCCGCCGAGGCGTTCCGCGATCAGCTGCGCCTGCCGTTTGCCGCGCGCCGAGAGCGGCCCGTCGGGCAGGCCGTGTTCGGCATCCTGTTGCTCGCCGTGACGAACCAGGTAGATGTAGTGGGGCAACGGGTTCTCTTTCGGTTCGGGGCGTTCGGCCGGACGGCCGGGCGGTACAGGGCCAGGTGACCCGTTGGATCAGGGCCGGACGCCTGGAGGCACGATTCCCGCGAAGACGTCGTCGTCGAGCGCGCCGACGGCGGCGATGGACAGCGGGCCGGCCGCGAGGTCGACGGCGAGGGCCTGCACGTCGTCCGCGGTGACCAGGGCGAGCCGGCGCAGCGCCTCATCGAGGTCGACGAACTCACCGAGGGTGATCTCGGCGCGGCCGAGCCGGGACATCCGGGTGTCGGAGTCTTCGAGGGCCAGCGAGGAGGCACCGGAGAGCTGCCCGTTGGCGCGTTTCATCTCGTCCGCGGTGACACCGTGTTCGGCGAGCCGGTGCAGTTCGCTCAGGAGAAGCTCGGCGACCTGGCCCGCCTTCGCCGGGGTGCAGCCGGCGTACATGCCGAAGAGGCCCGCGTCGGAGTAGCCGGGGGCGAAGGAATAGACGGAGTACGCGAGCCCGCGCTTCTCGCGCACCTCCTGGAAGAGCCTCGACGACATGCCGCCGCCGAAGATGGAGGTCAGCACGCTCATCGTGACGCGGCGATCGTCGGTCGCCAGGAGTCCGGGGAACCCGAGCAGCAGGTTCGCCTGCTCGAGCGGGCGGCGCACGACCGTGACCGCGCTGCCCTGGTGGATCTCGGCGGGTCGCCCGTTGCGACGCCCGACGGGGGCGGCGTGTTCGCCCAGGTCCCAGCCTGCGGAGTAGAGCGCCCGGGTCACGTCGGCGACGAGCACGTCGTGGTCCACGGCGCCCGCGACGGTGACGACGAGGTCCTGCGGGCGGTAGTTGGCCCGGTAGTGCGCGAGCACGGCCTCCGGGGTGGCCGCCCTGATCGTGTCGGGGTTGCCGCCGATCGGGCGTCCGAGCGGATGCTTGCCCATCACGGCCTCGAAGAAGCGCTCGTTCGCAACGTCCGCCGGGTCATCGTCAGCCATGGCGAGTTCCTCGAGGATCACGCCGCGTTCGGTCTCGAATTCGACCGGGTCGATTGTGGACGAGGTGAGCATGTCGGTGAGCACCTCGACGGCCATCGGCAGGTCGCGGTCGCGGACCTTCGCGTAGTAGCAGGTGTATTCCTTCGCGGTCATCGCGTTATGCTCGCCGCCGACGGAGTCGAAGGCGATCGCGATGTCGAGGGCGCTGCGCTTGGCCGTGCCCTTGAAGAGCAGGTGTTCGAGGAAGTGGGTGGAGCCGTAATGCCCGGGCGCTTCGTCGCGGGAACCGACGGCGACCCAGTAGCCGATCGTCAGGCTCCGGCTGCCGGGGACGTGCTCGCTGAGAATGCGCACACCGCTCGGGAGGACGGTCCGGCGCACGACGGATTCGCCGGCGGCTCGGAAGGACAACTCGGCGAGTGTGAGGGGAAATTCAACGGCGCTGTTCATGACACCACCACCCTACGTCACGGCACCGACGGCATCAGGGTGCCTCGCGGAACCGAATTCGAGCGGCGGGCGGCGTCGGCGTCAGCGGCCGGCAGCGAGCCCCGTCACCCGCTCGAGGTCGACCATGTCGCTGCGGGTGAGCCGGATTCCGGCGGCCGCGATGAGGGAATCCACCTGGTCGGGCTGGCTGGCCCCTGCGACGGGCGCCGTGACCCCGGCCTGCGCGAGGAGCCACGCGAGCGCGATCGATGCGGCCCCGGTGTCGTGGTCGGCCGCGATCCGGTCCACCACGCTGAGGACCCTCAGCCCGGGCCTGCTGAGGTGCTTCGCGGCGCGGGCATCCCTCGTCGTGCTGTGCAGGTCGGCCTTGGAGCGGTACCGGCCGGCCAGGAAGCCGTGCGCGAGGGAGAAGTAGGGCAGGACCGCGAGGCCTTGGGCCCGGGTGACGAGGGACAGCGAGGACTCGAAGCCTCTGCGCTGCAGCAGGCTGTACTCGGTCTGCAGGGCGACGAAGCGCGGCAGGCCGTTCGCGGCGAGGATGCGGGCTTCCATCAGGCGCTCCCCGGAGAAGTTCGAGGCGGCGAGGTACCGCACCTGGCCGCTGCGCATCAGCACGTCGACGGCGCCGAGGCTTTCCTCGAGCGGCACGGTCGGATCGTCGAAGTGGAAGTGCAGCAGGTCGATGTAGTCGGTGCCCAACCGGTCGAGGGACGCCTGGACCGCGCCGATGATGCTCCGGGAGGACAGTCCGGGGTTGTCCCGGTTCTTGCCGATTTTGGTGGCGATCACGGTGCTGTCGCGCGCCTTGCGGGAACGCAGCCAGGAGCCGATGATCACTTCGCTCCGTCCGGAGGTGTAGCTGTCCGCGGTGTCGAGGAAGTTGCCGCCGAGTGCACGGTGCCGGTCGAGGATACGGTGGCTCGTCTCGCCGTCCGCGGTCCAGCCGAAGACGCTCGAGCCGAGGGCGACCGGGTGCACGGAGAGGTCTGTATCCGCGATGGTGCGCCGGGCGCCGACGAGAGGGAGGCGCCCGTCCGGCTGGACCGGGATCGAGACGGAGATCGGCGGCGGCCCCTGGAGCGGGTGCGCGGTCACGTGGGCAGAGGCCGGGTGAAGAGCACGCTCGGAATCCTGAATGCCT
Organism: Cryobacterium sp. MDB2-A-1; assembly: GCF_004402675.1. Lineage (NCBI taxonomy): Bacteria > Bacillati > Actinomycetota > Actinomycetes > Micrococcales > Microbacteriaceae > Cryobacterium > Cryobacterium sp. MDB2-A-1. The sequence continues at coordinate 63,167 of NZ_SOFK01000009.1, forward strand.
GACTGGATCATCCGTCACTCCTTACTGCTTACCGCGACTGCTGGGTGTGGCCCCAAAACTGAGAGTAACCCGCGAATCGGCGCACGGAAAGGACACGCCCGAACCGTTATCAAAACGGATGCTGGGCGTCTGCCGCGAGGTCGCCGCGCCACGCCGGATAGAGTTGTACGGGAACGATTCCGGTTACGGCCTTCTGAGCAGGCGTGAGCCCGAACGAATCAGCCGCGAAAGAAGGATCCATGACGCAGCCCACCACCGGCGTGCCGACGACCGGCGCACCCGCGACCGAGATCACCGCAGAGGCGCGCAGGCGGCGCACCTTCGCCGTGATCAGCCACCCCGACGCGGGAAAGTCGACCCTCACCGAGGCGCTCCTCCTGCACGCGCACGCCATCACGACGGCGGGCGCGACCCACGGCAAGGCCGGCCGCCGTGGGACCGTGAGCGACTGGATGGCGATGGAGCAGGCCCGTGGCATCTCGGTGACGAGCGCGGCAATCCAGTTCGAATACCGCGACAGCGTGATCAACCTCGTCGACACCCCCGGCCACGCCGACTTCTCCGAAGACACCTACCGGGTCCTGTCGGCGGTCGACGCCGCCGTGATGCTCGTCGACGCGAGCAAGGGCCTCGAGGTGCAGACCATGAAGCTCTTCGACGTCTGCCGTCAGCGCAACCTGCCCGTGATCACCGTGATCAACAAGTGGGACCGGCCCGGCCTCGACGCTCTCGCCCTGATGGACGAGATCCGCACCCGCACCGGACTGCTCCCGACACCCCTGACCTGGCCGGTCGGAGTGGCCGGCGACTTCCGCGGCGTCATCGACCGGTCGACCGAAGAGTTCATCCGCTTCACCCGCACGGCCGGCGGCGCGACCGCCGCAGACAGCGACCGGGTGCCGTTCGAGGTCGCCGCGACCGAGGAGGGCGAGGCCTGGGTCACCGCGACCGAAGAATCCGAACTGCTCGGCGAGGAAGGCCAGGACCACGACGAGGCCACGTTCCTCGCCAACCAGACCACCCCCGTGCTGTTCGCCGCGGCCGTGCTCAACTTCGGCGTGCAGCACATCCTCGACACCCTCGTGGACTTCGCCCCTGCCGCGGAGGCGCGTGTCGACGCGGCCGGCGGGCACCGCCCGGTCGCCTCACCGTTCTCCGGCTTCGTGTTCAAGGTGCAGTCGGGCATGAACGCCTCGCACCGGGACTACGTCGCCTTCGTGCGGGTCTGTTCGGGCCAGTTCCGTCGCGGAATGATCGTCACCCACGCCGCAAGTGGCCGGCCCTTCGCGACCAAGTACGCCCAGCACCTCTTCGGACGCGAACGCGAAGTGGCCGACGAAGCCTGGCCCGGCGACATCGTCGGGCTCGTCAACGCGTCGGCACTCCGGGTCGGCGACTCCATCTTCGAGAGCGAACCCGTCGAGTTCCCGCCGCTGCCGATGTTCGCGCCCGAGCACTTCCGTGCTGTGCGCTCCGCGGACAGCAGCAAGCACAAGCAGTTCCGGCGCGGCATCGACCAGCTCGACCACGAGGGCGTCATCCAGGTGCTCCGCAGCGACCTGCGCGGCGACCAGGCCCCGGTGCTCGGCGCCGTCGGCCCGATGCAGTTCGAGGTCGTCGAGGAACGCATGACGCACGACTTCGGCGCCGCGATCCGTTCGGAGTCGCTCCCCTACCAGATCGCCCGCCGCACCAACCGGGAGAGCGCCGAGATCCTCGGCCACGACCGGCAGGTCGAGGTGCTGATGCGCTCAGACGGGACACTCCTCGCCCTGTTCAGCACCCCGTGGCGGTTGCGCAACACGGTCCGCGACCACCCGGAGCTGATGCTCGAAGACCTCGCCGCCGGCGCCCTGGAGCCGGCGCCCTCGGCCTAGTCATCCCCCGGCGGCATCGTTCACCGGAAGCCTCGTTCAAAACGGGCTCGGGTCGTCGGTGTCGTCGGGTGCGGGGTCAAGGTTCCAGACGTCCACGAACGGGACCGGTGGTTTCGGTGCGGGTTTCGGTTTCCGGGGTGGTCTCATATCCGCGGAGGGTTCGACGATGTAGCTGTACCCGGCCGGGCAGGTCCATTCGATGCGGCCGTCGCCGAGGTGTCTCGGCGTCCACCGGGTGTAGCTCTTCACCGCGTGGTGATACGGGCAGAGGTGGGCGAGGTTCATCGCGTCGGTCTCCCCGCCGTGCTGCCACTCCACACTGTGATCCAGATCGGATCGTTTGGCGGAGCGCCGGCAGCCCGGGAAGGTGCAGGTTTCATCGCGCACCTCGAGCCACTTCTTCAAAGCCGCGGGCGGTTTGTAGGTGTCGCGTCCCATCGAGAGCACGACGCCGGTTTCCGGGTGGGTGAGCAGCCGGGTGAAGCTCGGCGCACCCGCCGCGAGACGCCTCGCGGTGTCGGGGTCGATGGGTCCGTACCCGGACAGATACCCGGGCTCCTCGCTCTTCCCCAGCAGGGTCAGCACGGGAACGGTCACGTTGACCTGCGCGGCCACCCCGGCACCGAGTCCGTCCGGGGTGACCCCGCCGATCAGGACGTCGGTGAGGACGTCCGCCGCGATCTGGGTCAGGGTGCGTGACTCCTCCGGGCCCTGCAGGGTCAGCGCGGTGTCGACGGTGCGGTGGTAGGCAGCCTGCACCTTCTCCGCATCCCCGGTCAGATACAGGGAGGCCATGCCGTCGTTGAGGGCCTGGAACACCACATGCCGGTCCTCGACGCTTTTCTGGTGCCTCGCGGTAATGGTCTCCGGGTGGGTGCGTTCCCGCACCCTTCGGGCCCGGTCGGCGAGCTTCGCCACGGTCAGCACTTCCGCATCCGGGACAAGGACCTCCTCGAACACCGCACGCGCCCGCGCGGCCGCTTCCGGGTCATCGACCCGGATGCCCCAGGCCTGCTCCATGATCACCTGCGCGTGCCGGTAACTGATCACCCCGGAGGCCAGGGCCTCCCGGGTCACGGGGAGGTCCTCCGCGAGGGTGCGGCTGGCTTCAATCAGGGTCTCCGCCGTCCGGCGCGGGAGCCGCAGCAGAGCGCCGACCTCGCAGGTGAATTCCTCTTTCGTGGCTTCCTCCGGAGACCACGGCGGGCGAGGCCCACCGGCGCGTTCAGCGGCCTCCGCACGGGCCCGCCCGACGTCGGCGAGCACCCGCTGGGCGGTGTAGACCGCGGCGGCCCGGCGAGCGGTGGCCTGATTGATTTCCCGGTCCGCGTCCCGGATCGCGTCATACACCTCGGACAGGGGCGGATCCACAAGGCTCAGATGCCGGGGGTTCAGATACGGGTCGGGAGGGGTCCCGGGCGGGGTCCCGGGCGGGGGCTCCGCCGTGCTTTCCGAGCGAACTTCTGAGGGTTCTTCAGCTGTCATGCCGGTCACTCTACGGAGGACCACCGACATTCCACCGGCATCCGCACGCCCATGAATCACCTGTGGATAACCCGGTCAAGGAGCACTTTTGTGGAGAAATTCTCTGACAGGCGCTAGCGCTCGGGGCCGACGGCTATCGCGTCACTTCTTCGAGCTCGCGTGCAGGTCTCCGATGTGGCCCGGCGCGGTGACGTCCAGGACGCGCTGGACGAACGCACCGTACTCATCCATGTAGTGCCGGAGAAAGTCCCTGGTGCCCGCATCGGTGATTTCGCCGTCGCCCGTGAAGACCGTCGGATCGAACTTGATGTACGCCTCCGGGGAGTTCAACTGGGGGGCATCGAGGAAGCTCAGCACGCTGCGCATGTTCGACTGCATGACGGCGGTGCCGATATTACCCACGGAGGCGCCGATGATTCCGGTGGGCTTCCGCGCGAAGGAGTTGGTCCCCCAGGGCCGCGAACCCCAGTCGATGGCATTCTTCAGGGCCCCCGGTATCGACCGGTTGTATTCGGGCGAAACGATCAGGATCCCGTCGGAGCCTTCGATGGCAGCTTTGAGGGCGCGCCCCTCCGGTGGGTAGTCGGCGTCGAAGTCCTGGCTGTAGAGGGGAAGGTCCCGGATGGGGATTTCCGTGAAGTGCAGGTTCTCCGGGGCGAGCCGGATCAGCGCCCGGGAGAGCGTGCGATTGATGGAGGTGGAGGACAGGCTTCCGACGAAGTAGCCGATCGTGTGTGACGTCATTTCCGTGTTCTTTCCGGAGCGCCCGAACGGCCACGTCAAACGACTGTCCCCGGCATCTCCTGTGTGATGAGCCGACTCCTCCGTCCTATCACACAGTCGTGATCAGCCACACAGTCCGGATCAGCGGGTCATGCTCCGCGGCGGCACCGTGAAGCTGTCCCCGCCGTACTTCTCGTTGGCGACGCTCATGACATCCGGCCACATCCGGTGCCGGGCGGTCGCGGCCTGGCCGCTGTCGAAGTACGTCGTCCGCTGGTCCTGGCCGTCGCCGGACACGTTCACGACCCCGACGACGGTGGCGACCTTCGTGCTGGCCCCGCTCATCCAGGTGTCCTTGTTGTCGTCGGTGGTGCCGGTCTTGCCGATCATCGGCACCCGGGGCGTGGTGGCTCGGTAGGAGGCCGCCGCCGTTCCGCTCGTCATGACCCGTTGCATCGCATAACTCATCCCCGCGGCGACGTCCGTGCTGACGGACTGGGTGCAGTTCGACGTCGGCGCGGGAATCTCCGTACCATCCGGCCCGGTGATCCTGTCGATCAGGATCGGCGTGCACGTCACGCCGTCGTTTGCGATCCCGGCATAGGCGGCCGCCATGGTGAGGGGCGCGATCTCGTTTGTTCCGAGCACGGATGCCGCGCCCTGCTCGAGCGCATTCCCGTCGGCACGGTGCACGCCGAATGCTTCGGCCGTCTTGCGAATGCCGCACAGGTCGAGTTCCTTGGCCATACCGATGAAACCCGTGTTGATCGACTGGATGGTCGACTGCAACGCCGAACTGTACGAGCCGTTCTCCGACGAGGAATCGTTCTTCGGGTTGAACGCCGCCCCGTAGCTTTGCGGCCCGTTGCAACTGTCCTCGAACGTCCCCCAGTTCGACCGGGGCCGGGAACTCACGGACTCGGAGAGGGAATGGCCTTCGTTGAGCCACTCGGCAAGGGTGAAGACCTTGTACGTCGACCCGGTCTGGAACCCGTTGGAGCCGCCCTGGCCGAGGTCGGTGTTGTAGTTGATGCCGCTGAAGTTGTCTCCGGTCGCCTGAACGGCAGGATCCTGGCTGTAGTCCTTGTTCTGGGCCATGTCGAGGACTCGCCCGGTTCCGACCTCCACACTCGTGATGACCCCGCCGACGTCCCAGCCCGGATACGTCGCAGGCACGTTCGCCTTCATTGTGGTCTCGGCGGCGGACTGCAGATCGAGGTCTAGGGTCGTGTAGACGTTGTACCCGCCGAGTCGCACGTTGGCCAGCCGTGTCTCGGCATCCGCCCCGAATGCCGGGTCGTTGCGAAGCGTTTGCATGACGAGGTCGCAGAAGTAGGCGCTGCCGCCTGCTGTCTGGCACCCGGTGCTCGGCTCGGTGATGGTCGGTTCGATCGGGGCGTTGATCGCTGCATCGTGATCTGCCTGGCTGATCTTGCCGTGCTCGAGCATCGCATCGAGGATGTAATCGCGCCTGTCCTTGTTGTCGGCATAACCGTTGGCCGCACCGTTTGTCGCGCTGTCCGGCTTGTCGAGCTGGAATTTGACCGGGTTGTTGACGATCGCGACGAGGCTCGCGGCCTGTGGCAACGTGAGGTTGGTCGCCGTGGTGTTGAAGTAGTAGCTCGCCGCGGCCTCGATTCCGTAGACGGAGCCGCCGAAGCCCGTGATGTTCAGGTACTGGCGCAGGATTTCGTCCTTGGAGTACTTCTTCTCGAGGCCGATGGCGAGGCTCATCTCCTTGAGCTTCCGGTCGGGGCTCGCCTCGGTGGCCGTGTTGTAGCAGTCCGCGCGTTCCGTCTCGTCGGTGAGCGCTTCGCACTTCTGCACGAGCACGTTCTTCACGTACTGCTGGGTGATCGAGGAGCCGCCCCTGGCGGTGCCGGTGAAGACGGTCGAGACGATGCCGGTCACGGTGCCCCAGATGTCGACGCCCCCGTGGTCGTAGAAGCCCGGGTCCTCTCCCGAGGTCGCGGCATCCTTCACGAACGGGCTGATCGCGTCGAACGCGACTTCGACGCGGTTCTGGTCGTAGAACGACGCGAGGAGGTAGGGGGTTCCCGCGCTCGTGGTCGCATAGAGGTTGCTCTTCTGCGACAGCCGGCCGATCTCGAGGTCGTCGGGCAGGTTCACGGCGATGACGGTCACGACGGTCGCGATGACGGCCACGACGACACCCATTGCGATCAGGACGATGGAACGACGGCGGAGTCGACGGCCCTTCTTCCTGCTGGGCGGCGAAATTGTCATGGTACGACTGTGGCTTTCATTTCTGGACGAGTGGTACGAAGAAGGCGGATGCCGCCGGACCCGCGGGTCCACCGGCATCCGCCTTCGAGTGGCTGCTAGGCGTCGACGACGACGGAGGTGATCACCGGGATGCGGCGGTACTTGCGCTGCATCCACCGTGTCACACTCTGGGTGAAGATCTCTTCGAGCTCGGGCCCGTCGACGATCTTGACCTTGTTCGCCGCGCGGAGAGCGTCGTCGATGGACTTCGTCGCGCCCTGGATCCAGGCGTTGTCCTGCACGAAGCCGCGGGCGATGAACTCGACCGGTTCGACGAGCGCGCCGGTGCGGGTGTCGAGGATGCCGAGGATCGTGACCGCGCCGTCGTTGGAGAGCTGCACGCGGTCGGCGAGGGCCTCCTCGGAGGCGACACCGCCGACGGTCATGCCATCGACGAGGACGATCTCGGCCGGAACGCGGCCGACGATCTTGGCGACGCCGTCGACGAGGTCGACGACCACGCCGTCTTCGACGACGAGCACCTGCGCCTCGGGGACACCCGTGCGGATCGCGAGCTCGGCGTTGGCCTTGAGGTGGCGCCATTCGCCGTGGATCGGCATGACGTTCTTGGGCTTGACGAGGTTGTAGCAGTAGACGAGCTCGCCGGCGCTCGCGTGGCCGGAGACGTGCACCTTGGCGTTGCCCTTGTGCACGACATTGGCGCCCCAGCGGGTGAGGCCGTTGATGACCCGGTAGATCGAGTTCTCGTTGCCGGGAATGAGCGAGCTCGCGAGGAGGACGGTGTCGCCCTCGCCGATCTTGATCGTGTGTTCGCGGTTCGCCATCCGGGAGAGGGCTGCCATCGGCTCGCCCTGCGACCCGGTGCAGATCATCGTGACCTGGCTGTCCTTCATCCGCTCGAGCGCCTTGACGTCGACGATGAGGCCCTTCGGCACGTGCAGGAAGCCGAGCTTCTCCGCGATGGCCATGTTGCGCACCATCGAGCGGCCGACGAAGGCGACCTTGCGGTTGTGCCTGGCCGACGCGTCGATGACCTGCTGGATGCGGTGCACGTGGCTCGCGAAGCTCGACACGATGATACGGCGCGGCGCAGTGCGGAACACCGAGTCGATGGCCGGGCGGATGTCTTCCTCGGTCATCGTGAAGCCGGGAACCTCGGCGTTGGTCGAGTCCGTCATGAAGAGGTCGACGCCCTCTTCACCGAGACGGGCGAAGCCGGGGAGGTCGGTGAGGCGGTTGTCGAGCGGGAACTGGTCCATCTTGAAGTCACCGGTCGCGAGCACGAGGCCGGCTTCGGTGCGAATGGCGACGGCGAGTCCGTCGGGGATGGAGTGGTTCACCGCGAGGAATTCGAGGTCGAACGGGCCGAAGCTGCGACGCTGGCCTTCCTTGACCTGCTGGAGCTTGGGGGTGATCCGGTGTTCTTCGAGCTTGGCGCTCACGAAGGCGAGGGTGAGCTCGCTGCCGACGACGGGGATGTCCGCGCGCTCGCGGAGGAGGTACGGAACGCCGCCGATGTGGTCCTCGTGGCCGTGGGTCAGCACCACGGCGACGACGTCCTGCATCCGGCCGCGGATGTAGGAGAAGTCGGGCAGGATCACGTTGACGCCGGGCTGGGTCTCCTCGGGGAACAGCACCCCGCAGTCCACGATGAGCAGCTTGCCCTTGTGTTCGAAGACGGTCATGTTGCGACCGATCTCGCCGAGGCCGCCGAGGGGGACGATGCGCAGTCCCCGCTTGATGAGGGACGGCGGGCTGTTCAGGTCGAGTTCGTGCTTAGTCAATTAAATAAACTCATTTCTTGGCGAAACCGCGCACAGGGCAACCGGTCTCATAGCCGGCGCCGGGTCTATCCGGCAGCCGTGGTGACGGGGTTATGCAAATCAGAAGGTGATGCGCGCGTCAGGTCGCGAGGCCGTGAGCCTCATTCGACTGGGCGAAGCCGTGGAAAGCCATCCGGGTGTGTGGAACCGCAGAGCGTGAAAGCGCAGCTGTGGATGGCCGTTGAATCGCGCTGTCAACGCCCAATTCTACCGCATGCGGGCCGCCAGCTCCCCCGGCGGTTCTCCCGCCGTCCCCAGCCGACTCGGAGACTTCGCTAATAGCCTGCGATTATGCCTTCTTCTTCCCCCCTGTACGACGCCCCGCTCACCCTCATCGACGGCACGGAGACGACATTCGCCGACTACCGCGGCAAGACCGTTCTCGTGGTCAATGTCGCATCCAAGTGCGGCTTCACGCCCCAGTACGCGGGCCTCGAGGCCCTCTACGAGCGCTTCAAGGACGACGGCCTCGTCGTCCTCGGCCTGCCGTGCAACCAGTTCATGGGCCAGGAGCCCGGGGAGTCCGCCGACATCGAGGCGTTCTGCCAGCTGAACTACGGTGTCACCTTCCCGATAACCGAGAAGGTGGATGTCCGGGGCAAGCACCAGCATCCGCTCTACGCCCAGCTCACCAGGTTCAAGTCCGGCCTGCTGCCCGGCCTCGTCAAGTGGAATTTCGAGAAGTTCCTCGTGAACGCAGAGGGCCAGATCGTGGACCGCTTCGCCTCGACCGTCGAACCCGAGTCACCAGAGCTCGTCGGCGCGATCGAGAAGACGCTCGCCTCCGCCGCCGCCTGACCCGAGTTCAGTAGCTCGAGGTGCAGACGCAGAGCTCGTTGCCCTCGACGTCGGCGAGCACCCACCACTCGGGGGCGTGCTCGTCGGTGAGCAGCGTGCCGCCGGCCTCGACGATCGCGCTGACGCGTTCCTCGGCGTCGTCACCCGGCACGTAGACGTCCAGATGGATACGATTCCGGTCGGTGCGGGCAATCTCCATGTGCTGGAACCAGACCCTCGGCCCATGACCCCGCGGGTCGACGAGTTCCACGTCGCCGTCGCCGTCGGCCGGCAGCTCGACATAACCGAGGCCGACGCGCCAGAACGGCCGGATCGAGTCGGCGTCCGTGCAGTCGATCGCAACGTCGTACCGGGCGGGCGTCACGGCCCTGCCTTCCGCACCGAGCTCATTCGCGAGCGCCTGGATCTGCAGGGCGAGCCGGAGGTCGCGTTCGGTCACGCCGCCGAGATCATGCGAGCGGAGCCGGAAGGCGACCGTCCCGTAGCCGAGTTCGACGTCGGGATGGTGGCCTGCGGCATCCGCCGCCTCGGCGACGCGGTCGAGGAAGCGCACCGCCGAGGCGAAATCGCTCGTGCGGTAGCTCGCGTGCAACGCTCCATCGAGGTGTACGAACGGGCCGTCCGCGAGCACGGGGCCGGTCTGCACGGGACTCTGGATCGAACCGGTTGCGCTCATGTACCTCACTCTGCTCCGGCGCCCGCCGGCGGTCAAGAGAATGAGGCCTGCGAAGGCGGCGGGAAGCGCGGCGGACCGCCGCGTGACCCTCCCGACGCGTCCTTCACGGATGCGCCCTCGCGGGGCGTAACACTAATCACTTTGCCCTATTCTGCGGGCCTCCTGCGTGCTAATCTCATGCGTTATGCACAGTCTGGACAGGGTCGACCTCCAACTCCTCCGCGCCCTCTGCGTAGAGCCGCGCAGCACCTTCGTGGCCCTCGCCCAGCGGCTGGGATTGTCCAGGAACACCGTGCAGGCGCGGATGGCACGGCTCGAAGAATCCAACGCGTTCCTGGCCTTCGATCGCCGGATCAATCCGATCGCCCTCGGCCACCCCCTGACGGCGTTCATCCAGGTGCACCTGCAGCAGAAGAGGCTCAGCCAGATCGTCGCAGAACTCAACCAGATCCCCGAGATCGTTCAGGCCCACGGAATGAGCGGGTCGACGGACCTGCTCGTCCTCGTCGTGTGCACGGATGCCGACGACCTGTTCCGCATCGACGGCACGATCCTCGCGTGCGAGGGCGTCGATCGCACGGAGACCTCGCTCGCCATGGGCGAGCTGATCCCGTACCGGATCACCCCGTTGCTCGACCGGGTGACCCGGGAGCGCGGCCCGGCGAACCGCGCCGACGTCGATATCGACGACGAGGCCTGAGTCCGACGGAACGACCGCCCCGCACCGCGCAGTGTCCACAATCTATTTGATAAATTCATCATATAGGTATATAAAGAAGTAATGATGTTTAGTGGCGTAGACCCCCGGTGAGCGTCACCAGACTGACCTCCCTCATCCGTCGCAGCGGGCGGATCGCAGAGCCGGCCCCGCAGGCCCCCGCCCTCTTCCCCGGCGCCGGGATCTTCGGCGGCAGCATCCAGGTGCGCTTCATCAATGCCGGCGGCTGCAACGACTGCGCCCAGGAAGTCGCCAGTGCCTTCGGCCCGGTCTACGACGTCGAGCGCTACGGCGTGCGGCTCGTCGCCTCGCCTCGGCATGCTGACGTGCTGCTGATCTGCGGTTCGGTGACCAGGAACATGATCGAACCGCTTCGGCGCACGGTCGTCGCGACCCCCACCCCCCGTTTCGTCGTCGCCGTCGGCGACTGCGCGATCACCGGTGGCGTCTTCGCCGACGGCTACGGTGTCGCCGGCCCGGTGTCCGACTTCGTGCACGTCGACCTCGTTGTCCCCGGTACTCCGCCGGAGCCTGCCGCCATCGTCGAAGCCCTCCGACGGATGACCGGGCGATGAACGCCGTCCAGTCCGGCCTCGTCGTCCAGGCCCTGCTCGCGCTCGCCGCCGTTGCGACCGGCCTGCTCAGTCCCGTCTCGTGGCGGTCCCGCGCGACCGGCGCGCTCTGCGCCCTCCTCGGCGTCGCCGGCATCGTCACGGGGGCCGCAGCGCTCGGCGGGGCGAACGGCGCCCTGACCATCCCGCTCGCTCTCCCGATCGATCCCCTCGTGCTCTCCCCTGACCGGCTCGGCGGCCTCTTCATGATCGTCGTCTCCGCGGTCGGCGCCCTCGTCTCCCTCTTCGGGATCGGCTCGGCCCGCGGCGCGGAGGCCTCACGCACTTCCTGGGCGGCCATGGCCGTCTTCCTCGGCGGCATGCAGCTCGTTCCCGCCGCGACCGACGTCGTGTCCTTCCTGCTCCTCTGGGAGATCATGACCCTCGGCTCCACCGTGCTCCTCCTCGCCGACCACGCGAGCCGGAGCACCGTCTACTCCGCCGCGATCTGGTACTCGGCGATGTCCCAGCTGAGCTTCTTCTTCGTGCTCGCCGGCTTCGGCGTGCTCGTGGCCGCCACCGGCGGTACCGGCTTCCAGACGCTCGCGACCGTGCCGACCGATTCCTGGCCGGCGAACCTCGCGTTCGTCCTCCTCCTGCTCGGCTTCGGCGGCAAGGCGGAGCTCGTCCCGCTGCACGTCTGGGTTCCCCGGGTGCTGCCCGAGGCGCCGAGCCACGTCGCCGCGGCGATGAGCGGCGCAATGGTCAAGATCGGCGTCTACGGCGCGCTCCTCGTCTGCGTGCGCCTGCTGCCCTCCGGTCCGCCGTGGTGGGGCGTGCTCATCCTCGTGCTCGGCGGTGTGTCCGCCGTGTACGGCATCCTGCAGGCCTCCGTCGCGAGCGACCTCAAGGTGCTGCTGGCCTACTCGACCACAGAGAACATGGGGCTCGTCTTCCTCGGCCTCGGGGCATCCGTGTTGCTGCGCAGTTACAACGCGACGGCCGCCGCAGACGCCGCCCTCGTCGCGGCCCTTCTGCTCATGGTGAGCCACGCCGCCTTCAAGACGACCCTTTTCCTCGGTGCCGGCGCCGTCGCGCACGCGACCGGCGAGCTCAACCTCGACCGCCTCGGCGGCCTGGGCAAACGGATGCCGTGGACGGCAGGCACGTTCGGCCTCGCCAGTCTCGGCGCGGCATCGCTCCCGATCACGAGCGGCTTCGTCGCCGAGTGGATGCTGCTGCAGGCGCTGATCCACGGTGCCCGGCTCGACGGTGAGGTCGTCTCCGTCGCCGCGTCGATCGCGATGCCGCTCGCCGTCGCCGTGCTCGCCCTCACCGCGGGACTCGCACTGCTGACCTTCGTCAAGGCATACGGCATCGCATTCCTGGCCCGGCCGCGCTCCCGGAAGGCGAGCATCGCCCGCGAGGTGCCCTGGGTGATGCGCGTCCCCCTCGTGCTCGGCGCCCTCGCCGTCGTCGGCCTCGGGCTCATGCCCGGCCCGCTCGCCGCGGCCATCGCCGCGGCCGTCGGCCCCGTCATCGTTCCCGACGTGCACACCGTCGGCCTCGCCGGCGTCAGCCTCTCCGGAATCGACGCTGTGCTCGACCCGGGCACCCTCGTCATCCTCGCGGGACTCGTCCTCGTGCCGATCCTCGTCATCGTCGCCCTCGGCGCCCGGCGCCACCCCACCCGGGTGGACCCGCTGCCCTGGGCCGGTGGCGGCTCGAGGCTCCGGCCCCGGATGCAGTACACCGCGACCTCATACGCCGAACCACTCGTGCGGGTCTTCGACGACGTGCTGCGTCCGTCGCGCGACGTCGAGGTCACCCATGTCGGCGAGTCCAGGTACCTCGTCGAGAAGGTGCACGTCGAACAGACCGTCTCCGACGTGATCGAGACCCGGCTCTACCGGCCGGTCCTGAACGCGGCCCAACGCTTCGGCCTCGCCGCCCGGCGCGCACAGGACGGCAGCATCCACCGCTACCTCGGCTATTCGTTCGCCGCCCTGCTCGTCGTGCTGATCGCGGTGTCGCTGTGATGCGCGTGGGCACGGGCGCTGCGGCGCACGCGGTCGAGCTGACCTGGGCCGGCATCGGGGCCCCCATCCTGATGGCCGTGCTGCAACTCGCGCTCTTCGTCTTCCTGGCCCCGCTGCTGATCGGCGTGATCCGCCAGGTGCGCGCCCGGCTCGAGGGCCGCGCGGGAGCCGGAATCTGGCAGCCCTGGCGCGACGTGCGGAAGCTCCTCGCCAAGGAGCCTGTGCACGCGGCGGACTCGAGCTGGATGCTGTCGGTCGGCCCGATCGTGCTGCTCGTCTCGAGCCTGCTGCTCTGCGTGCTGCTCCCCCTCGTCGGCACCCTCGCGCTTCCTCTCATCCCGAGCGACCTCTTCGTGATCGTCTCTGTCATGCTGATCGGCGTCGTCGCGCTCGCCCTCGTCGGGCTCGACGGCGGCACCGCATTCGGCGGGATGGGCTCGAGCAGGCACATGACGGTCGCCGCCCTCGTCGAGCCGACCCTGCTGCTCTCGATCTACGCCCTCTCGATCCCGGCGGGCAGTTCGACGCTGTCGCTGATCGTGCAGACCCGGCTCCAGACGCCCGCCGTGATCATCTCCCCCGTGAGCCTGCTCGCGATGGTCGCCCTCGCGATCGCGATCATGGCCGAGACGAGCCGGCTGCCCATCGACAACCCCTCGACGCACCTCGAACTCACGATGCTGCACGAGGCCATGGTGCTCGAAAGCTCCGGGCGCGACCTGGCCTGGCTCGAACTGGGCTCCTGGCTCAAGCTCGCCGCCCTGCTCGGCCTGCTCGGCAACCTCATCGTGCCGTGGGGCGTGCTCACCGACTTCACCGTGCCCGGTCTCCTCCTCGGCGCCGTCGCAGTCGCCGCCAAGGTGCTCGCCCTGGGCACCGCGCTGAGCGTCGGCGAGGTCTTCCTCGCCAAGGCGCGCCTGTTCAGCGTGCCCGAGCTGCTCGCGGGGTCGTTCGCCCTCGCCCTGCTCGCCGTCACCGCCTCCTACCTGGTCGCTTAGGAGCATCCGTGTTCGAAACCACCTACCCGCAACTCATCGGCCTCTGCACCGGCACGCTGCTGCTCACGAGCGCGCTGATGGTCTGGCGGCACTCGATGCTCGCCTCGATCCGCCTGCTCGCCGTACAGGGCCTCGCCCTCGCCGCGCTCGTCGCCGTGATCGGCGTGCAGAAGGGCGAGCTCGAGGTCATCCTCGTCGCCGTGCTCGTGCTGCTCGTCAAGGGCCTCGGCCTGCCGTGGGTGCTCGCCCACGAGTCGAAGGCGACGACCCGAACGGATGAGGCCCCGCGCCTGAACCCGACGGCCTCGCTCCTGACCGTCGCCCTGCTCACGATCCTCGCCTACGTGGTCTCGAGCCGGGTGCTGGCCAGGGACACGAGCGTGTCCGCGCACGCCGCGCCGATCGGGCTCGCGATGGTGCTGATCGGCTTCCTGCTGCTCGTCACCCGCAGGCAGGCGCGGTCGCAGCTGATCGGCTTCCTCGTACTCGACAACGGCATCGCGACCGTCGCCTTCCTGACGAGCGGCGGCGTCCCGCTCGTGCTCGAGCTCGGCATCTCCCTCGACGTGCTCCTCGTCGTGATGATCCTCTACGTCTTCGCGGGGCGGATGCACAACAAGTTCGGCAATACGGACATCGACCAGCTGAGAAAGTTGCATGACTGATGGCCCCGTCCCTGTCCTTCGCCCTCTGGACCCCGCTCGCCCTCCCGGTGCTCTTCGCGCTCCTGAGCCTCACGGTGCCGTCCCCGCGGCTGCGCCGGCTCGGTCCGATCGCCTCGAGCGTGTCCGTGCTCGCCTCCGGGGTGATCCTCATCGTCGCCGTGCTGCACAACCAGGTGCCGACGCTCGGCGGCGTGCTCCGCGCCGACGCCCTCTCGGCCTACCTGCTCACGGTCGTCGGAGCCATCGGCCTCGTCTCGACCTGGGGCGGACTCGGCGGCGGCGGCCACTCCCAGACTCCCGCGCGCTGGGCGGGCTCCTACGACGGCCTGATCTCGGTGTTCCTCGCCGCCATGTCACTCGCCGTCGTCGCAGACAACATCGGCCTGATGTGGGCCTCGATCGAGGCGACGACGATCACCACCGCGTTCCTGGTCGGCGCGCACCGCACCGGCAAGTCCCTCGAGGCCTCCTGGAAGTACGTGATCCTCGGCTCCGTCGGCGTCGCGATCGCCCTGCTCGGCATCCTGCTGATCTACGCAGCCTCCCGCGCCACCGGCGAGGCGACGCTGTCCTGGCTCGTGCTCAGTCAGCCGGGCCTGCCCCTCGACCCCGCACTCGTCCGTGCCGGCGGCGCCCTCGCTGTGCTCGGCTTCGCGACCAAGGCCGGCCTCGCACCGATGCACAGCTGGCTACCGGATGCCCACAGCCAGGCGCCCGCGCCGGTGTCCGGCCTGATGAGCGGCGTTCTGCTCGCGGTCGCCCTGTACGCGATCCTGCGGGTGCAGACCATCACGGACGCCGTGATCGGCCCGGACTTCCTCCGGGCGATGCTGAGCGTGGCCGGCCTGCTCTCCCTGTTCGTCGCCGCCGCCCTGCTGATCAGCCAGCGCGACTTCAAGCGGATGCTCGCATACTCGAGCATCGAGCACATGGGCCTGATGGCGATCGGCGCCGCGGTCGGCGCCGCCGCCCTGCCGGCCGTGCTGCTCTACATGCTCGGCCACGGACTCGTGAAGGCGACGCTCTTCGTCGTCTCCGGCCGGATCCTCGAGGTCGAGGGCACACCGACGATCGCCAACGTCCGGGCGCTGCTCGTGCGCCGCCCAGGGCTGGCGATCCCGTGGCTCGTCGCGATGGCGGCGCTCGTCGGATTTCCCCCCTTCAGCATCTTCTTCTCCGAGGTGGGCATCATCCTCGCCGGCTGGTCCGCAGGCATGGGCGTCGTCGTCGGCATCGCCCTCGTCCTCCTACTCGTGATCTTCGCGAGCCTCACCCGGCTCACCGTCGCGCTCACCATCGGTTCCCCGCACGACGCCCTCGACCACACCCCGCCGATCCTGCCGAAGCAGGTGACCCCGCGCGCGACCGCGCCGGGGGACGAATCGGACGCGGACCGCGAAGCCACGGTCCTGTCCCGCCGCGAGGCGGAGGCCGGGATCGACGGTGCCGGAGTCGTGAACGGTGTCGCTCACGTCGCTGACGGCGGGAACGGTCCTGAACCGTTCCCGATGACCTCCAACATCCGCGTGGCCGCTCCGTTCCCCGACACCGTCGCCGTGACCGTCGTCGACGTCGTCGTCGCGCCGGACCGCTCGACCCACGGCCCGCTGCTCCCCCTCGTGCTCGCCCTCGCCACCTGCGCCGTCGTTCCCTTCATCGCGAACCCGGTCGGCGTGCTGCTCGTGCGCGCCGCCGCCGTACTGGGAGGAGCCCACTGATGACCAACCGCGACACGCCTGACCTGAATTCGGCGACGCCCGGCCCACCGATCCCCCACGCACCGGTCCCCCACGCTCCGGTCATGCCGGCGGCCCCGGCCCGGCCCGAGATCCGGGTGCTCGTCCGCGACCGGCTGCGGCAGGAGGCATCCGCCCTGCTGGACAGCGGCAACCGGCTCGCGATGATCGCCTGCCATGACGACGGAGACGCCCTGCGCGTCGTCTACTCGTTCGCGGGCGTCTTTCCCCGCCGGCAGGTCGACCTCGTCGTTCCGGTGCCGTACACCGACGCCTGGGTGCCGAGCATCGCCGACCTGTCCTACCCGGCCGGCAACTTCGAGCGCGGGATGCGGGACCTGTACGGCGTACGCCCGGCCGACCACCCGCAGCCGTACCGGCTCGTGCGGCACGGGCACTGGCCGCGCGGCTGGTACCCGATGCGCCGCGGCGCGCGGGTGACCCCCCGGTTCGAGCCGGACGTCGAGTCCTTCCCCTTCGTCGAGGTCGAGGGACCCGGCGTCTACGAGATCGCCGTCGGCCCGATCCACGCCGGGATCATCGACCCCGGCCACTTCCGGTTCTCCGTCGTCGGCGAGACGATCGTGCGCATGGAGGCCCGCCAGTGGTACATGCACCGCGGCGTCGAGCGGCTCTTCGAGGGCCGCAGGCCGGCCGATGGCCTCGAGCTCGCCGAGCAGGTCACCGGGGACACCGTCGTCGGGCACTCCCTCGCGTACTGCATGGCCGTCGAGGCCGCTGCGGGCATCGAGGTCCGCGAGACCGACCGGCTGCTGCGCGCCCTCCTGCTCGAACTCGAGCGGATCTACAACCACGTCTCCGACCTCGGCTCGCTCGCGAACGACGTCGGCTTCGGGATCGTGCACTCGCACACCCAGCGGCTGCGTGAGACGCTCCTGCGCCTCAACAAGACCGTCACGGGCCAGCGCTTCCTGCGCGGCGGCGTGCGGATCGGCGGCGCCCGGGTGCTCAGCCTGCCGGACCCCGAGGTGCTCCGCGGCGTGGCCGCAGACATGCAGGAGATCATCGCGATCACCCTCGGCCACGCGATCGTGCGCGACCGGTTCACCGGAACGGCGCCGCTGTCCGGCGCCCAGGCCCGCGCGATCGGCACCCTCGGTTACGTCGCGAGGGCGTCGGGGATCGACGCGGACTCCCGCAGGGACCACCCGTTCGTCGACCTCGGCCCGGCGTTCCACGTCGTCACCGAGACCGGCGGGGACGTGCTCGCCCGGTACCGGGTGCGCGCGGGCGAATTCGCGGTCTCGATGGCCGTGGTCATCGACCTCGTGGCGCGCCTCGGAGAGCACCTCGGCAGCGGCACCACGGTCGACCCGGCCGGGCCCGGCACCGGGCTGGCCTTCGTCGAGGGCTGGCGCGGAAGCATCTGCCACCGGGTCGAGCTCGGAGCCGGCGGTGTGCTCAGCCGGGTCAAGATCGTCGACCCCTCGTTCTTCAACTGGCCGGCGCTGCCCGTCGCGCTCGCGGACACGATCGTGCCCGACTTCCCGCTCGTCAACAAGAGCTTCAACCAGTCCTACGCAGGCAACGACCTCTGATACCCGCCCGCCGTCGCGAAGCGGATGCCGCTAGCGCTCGTCCTGCTCGATCGTGCGGAGGAGCGCGTGGGAGTCTTCGAGACTCGCGACCAGCATCCGCTTCGCAACGGTGAGCAGTTCGGCGACGCCGGCGTCACGGACCGCGTAGAAGATGGTGTTGCCCTCACGGCGGGTGACGACCACGCCGGCGCGGCGCAGCACACCGAGTTGCTGGGAGAGGTTGGAGAGCTCGGAGCCGAGCACCTCCGCGAGGCTGCCGACCGAGCGTTCGCCGCCGACGAGCTGTTCGAGCACTTGCACGCGCAGCGGATGCCCCAGCGACTTGAACAATTCGGCCTTGAGCTGGGCCATGGGCAATCCGGTCATCGGCACCGTTTGATTATATCGCCAATTTATAATGTTCTCAAATAGGTGGGGCTGGGCACGGAAAAGGCCCGCCCTGCCGAAGCAGAACGGGCCTTCCGTCTAACCGACTAACCTGGCGAGAGGTTGTCGGCAGAACCCTAAGACTACGCCTCGGTGGACACCGATGCGACCTCGACGACGGATTCGGCGGACGCCGACTCGTCTTCGAGGACCGGGGCGAGCGACAGCTTGCCACGGTCGTCGATCTTGGTGATCTCGACGAGGACCTTCTGGCCGACTCCGAGCACGTCTTCGACGTTCTCGACGCGCTTGCCACCGGCGAGCTTGCGGACCTCGCTGATGTGCAGCAGGCCGTCCTTGCCGGGGAGGAGCGAGACGAAGGCGCCGAACGCGGCGATCTTCACGACGGTTCCGAGGAACTGCTCGCCGACCTCCGGGTTGGTCGGGTTCGCGATCGCGTTGACCTGGGCACGGGCGGCCTCCGCCGAGGGGCCGTCCACGGCGCCGATGTACACGGTGCCGTCTTCCTCGATCGAGATGTCTGCGCCGGTCTCGTCCTGGATCGCGTTGATCGTCTTGCCCTTCGGGCCGATCAGCTCGCCGATCTTGTCGACGGGGATCTGGACGCTGATCACGCGGGGCGCGGTCGGTGCCATCTCGTCGGGCTTGTCGATGGCGGCGTTCAGCACGGCGAGGATGGTCGTACGAGCATCCTTGGCCTGCGTGAGCGCACCGGCGAGCACAGAGGCGGGGATGCCGTCGAGCTTGGTGTCGAGCTGGATCGCGGTGACGAACTCGCTCGTGCCTGCGACCTTGAAGTCCATGTCGCCGAGGGCGTCTTCCGCACCGAGGATGTCGGTCAGGGCCGCGTAGCGGGTCTTCCCGTCAACGGTGTCGGAGATGAGGCCCATCGCGATGCCCGCGACCGGGGCGCGCAGCGGCACACCGGCGTTGAGCAGGGACAGGGTGGACGCACAGACGGAACCCATCGAGGTCGAGCCGTTGGAGCTCAGCGCCTCGGAGACCTGACGGATGGCGTACGGGAACTCCTCGCGCGACGGCAGCACGGGGACCAGGGCACGCTCAGCGAGCGCTCCGTGGCCGATCTCGCGACGCTTCGGCGTGCCGACCCGGCCGGTTTCACCGGTGGAGTACGGCGGGAAGTTGTAGTTGTGCATGTAGCGCTTCTTGGTGACCGGGCTCAGGGAGTCGATCGTCTGCTCGAGCTTGAGCATGTTCAGCGTCGTGACACCCAGGATCTGGGTCTCGCCGCGCTGGAAGATCGCCGAACCGTGCACGCGGGGGATGATCGCGACCTCGGCGTCGAGCGGGCGGATGTCCGCAAGCCCACGGCCGTCGATGCGGATGCCCTCGTTGAGCACGCGGGAGCGCACGACGAGCTTGGTGACCGACTTGTACGCGGCGGAAACCTGGCCTGCTGCGCTCGCGTCGAGCTCGCCGGCTTCGATCTTCGCGGCGATCGCCGTCTTGACGCTCGCCTTGAGGGCGTCGTCAGCGTTCTGACGGTCGACCTTGTCGGCGATCTGGTAGACGTTCTTCAGCTCGTCATAGGCGAGCGCGGCAACGGCGTCGTAGGTGGCGGGCACGTACGGCGGGAACACCGGGTAGTTGCCTGTCGGCTTCGCGGCCGCGGCTGCGACCTTCTGCTGCGCCTCGATGAGCTGCTTGATGAAGGGCTTCGAGGCTTCGATGCCCTCGGCGATGACCTCTTCGTTCGGCTTGATGGCGCCGCCCTGGATCAAGGTCCAGGCGTTGTCGGTGGCTTCGGCCTCGATCATCATGATCGCGACGTCTTCGCTGCCATCGGCATCCGTCACGACGCGGCCGGCGACGACCATGCTGAACACGGCCTCTTCAACCTGCGAGTGCTTCGGGAACGCGACCCACTGGCCGGAGCCGTTCTGGTCGGGGATGAGGGCGACGCGGACGCCACCGATCGGGCCGGAGAACGGCAGGCCGGCGATCTGGGTCGACATCGACGCGGCGTTGATCGCCAGCACGTCGTAGTACTCGTCCGGCGCGATGGCGAGGACGGTGACGACGACCTGGATCTCGTTGCGGAGTCCGTCGACGAACGACGGGCGCAGCGGCCGGTCGATCAGGCGGCAGGTGAGGATCGCCTCGGTCGACGGGCGACCTTCGCGACGGAAGAAGCTGCCCGGGATGCGGCCGGCAGCGTACATACGCTCCTCGACATCGATGGTCAGCGGGAAGAAGTCGAAGTTTTCCTTGGGCTGCTTGCTCGCGCTCGTGGCGGACAGCAGCATCGTCTCTTCGTCGATGTATGCGGCGGCAGAGCCCTGCGCCTGCTGGGCGAGACGGCCGGTCTCGAAGCGGATCGTGCGAGTGCCGTACTTGCCGTTGTCAATAACGGTTTCGGCGAACGTGATTTCTGGACCCTCCATATGGGGGTTCTCTCCTTTTGTGTTTGCTTCTCGCCATTCCGGCGATGAAGACTTGCGCACCCGTATGGCGCGCAAGGCGTGCGGACAATCCATAGATTGGCCTCGCCAAGTCTAACAGAGCGCTCTTGCTCCGGATCTGCGCTTAAACGGCGGCGTCGAAGACCGGGCCGTCGACGCAGACGAGGGGACCCTCGACCGCGGGATCCGTGCGGACGGGGGCCGCGCATCCGTGGCAGTAGCCGAGCCCGCACGCCATGTGCGCCTCGAGGGAGGCCTGCACGGGCACGCCCCATTCGGCGCCGAGTTCTGCGGCGAGCCGGGTGAGCACGCCGGCGCCGCAGACGAAGACGACGTCGGGCGGACCGGCGGCGAACTCGCGGCGCAGGAGAGCCCCGAGTGCGGGAAGGTCGGCGGTGCCCTCCGCGTCGGTGACCGGGATGAAGCGCGCACCGAGTTCGGCGCATTCGGCGGAGCCGATGAGGCTCCCCCTGGTGCGTCCGCTCGCGACGAGCGTCGCCTCGATGCCGCGGGCCGCCGCATCCTCGACCGAACCCATCACGGCGCACACGCCGACGCCGCGGCCGATCATCAGCGCCCGGCGGGTTCCGGACGGGAACTCGAAGCCGCGGCCGAGCGGCCCGGTCACGAGCAGCCGCTGCCCCGGGTTGACCGCGGCGAGTGCGGTCGTGCCGCGGCCGGCGACGCCGTAGATGACCTCGATCGTGCCTCGCTCGGGGTTCCGGCGGTGGATCGCCATCGGGCGTGGCAGCAGGATCCGCTCTCCACCGTGCGGCGGGACCGTGATCATCAGGAACTGCCCGGCGAGCGCGGTTGCCGCGATCGTGCCGCAGGACAGGGTGAGCCGGTGGTAGCGCTCGCGCACGACCTCGTGATTGACAACCGTCGCGTCGTCCCAGACCGGCTCGGGGCGCGGCCCGGCCTCTGCGGGGCGCACGGACAACAGGCCGTCGAGGGCTGCGGCATCCGCTGCGGCGAAGGCGGCCTGCCTGGCGAGCGCCGCCCGGGTCTCCGCAGCGGTCGGCGGGGTCTTCATCGGGCTCATTGGGCTCTCCAGAGGTCGATGAGATCGCGGATGCCGGTGACCCGGTCGTCCGCGCAGCGCTGCTGCAGGGTGCGCACGATCTCGACCATCGCGAACGGGCGGGCGAAACTGGCGGTGCCGACCTGCACGGCGGACGCACCGACCGAGAAGTAGTCGAGGGCGTCGTCCGCGGTCTCGATGCCGCCGCAGGCGATCACCGGGATGTCGACGGAGCGGGCGGCGAGCCAGACCAGCCGGAGCACGATCGGCCGGATCGACGGCCCGGAGAGGCCGCCGATGACGTTGCCGATCGCGGGGGCGCGGGTGTACGCCTCGAGCGGCAAGGCGGGGATCGAGTTGGCGACGCAGACGGCGTCTGCGCCTGCTGCCTGGGCCGCCTGGGCGCACTCGGCGATCGAGGAGGCGAGGACAGGGAGCTTGACGATGATCGGCTTGTCGGTCTCGAGCCGCACCGCGGCGACCGCGCTCTCGATGGCGTCCGGGTCCGAGCCGATGTCGGTGCCGTCGCGGTCGAGGTTGGGGCACGAGACGTTGAGCTCGAAGGCGTCGCCTGCCGTGCCGAGGTCGTGCACGACGGGGGCGTACCCGGCAGGCCGGTGCGCGCCGACGCTGATGATCACGGGCGGGCCGAGGGCGGCGTAGCGCGGGTGCAGTTCGGCGAGGTAGCCGGCGGCGCCGCGGCTCGGGATGCCGACGCTGTTGACCATGCCGGCCCGGATCTCGGTGAGCCGGTGCGCCGGGTTGCCGCCGCGCGGCACGCCGAAGACGGTCTTGGTCACGACGGCGCCGAGCTCGTCGACGGGGATGAGCCGGCCGAGGGCGGGTCCGAAACACCCGGAGGCGGGCATCATCGGGTTCCTGAGCCGCAGGCCGCCGATGCTGACGCTGAGGTCGACCGTGGCGACGGGGGCCGGGCGGGCGGCGAAGAAGGTGCGGCGGGCATCCGTCGTCGGCCGCGGGGTCTCGCTCAACTGGCCTACCTTCGGGTCCACGGGAGGGAATATCGTCCCGTTCCGCGGTCCAATTATCGCGTGCGTTTCCGTGGATGTTCAAATCAGCCGTTCGCCGCCGCCATCCTCGTCCTCCCCAGCCGCGCGGTCTAGGCTCGACCCCAGCGCCGGTCACCCGGCGCGAGGAAAGGATCCAGTCGTGACGAGCCCCACACCCGTGACCGATTCGATTGCCGGCCCCGGAGCCCCCTGGTGGACCTCGGGTGTCGTGTACCAGGTCTATCCGCGCAGCTTCGCGGATGCCGACGGTGACGGGATCGGTGACCTCGCCGGCATCCGCGGCAAGCTCGACTACCTCGCAGAGCTCGGGGCGGATGCCCTCTGGCTGTCCCCGGTGTACCCGTCTCCGCAGCACGACAACGGCTACGACATCAAGGACTACGAGGACATCGACTCCGTCTTCGGTGACCTCGCCCAGTTCGACCTGCTCGTCGCCGAGGCCCACGAGCGAGGGATCAGGATCGTGATGGATCTCGTGGTCAACCACACGAGCGATGAGCACCCCTGGTTCCTCGAGTCGAAGAGCAGCCTGACCAACCCGAAGAGGGACTGGTACTGGTGGCGCGAGCCGAACGCCTCGAACGGTCCGCCGAACGCGTGGGGCAGCTTCTTCAGCGGCCCGGCCTGGACCCTCGACGAGGCGACCGGCGAGTACTACCTGCACCTGTTCGCGGTGCAGCAGCCCGACCTCAACTGGGAGAACCCCGAGGTGCGGCAGGCCGTCTACGCGATGATGAACCGGTGGCTCGACCGCGGCGTCGACGGCTTCCGGATGGACGTGATCAACTTCATCGCCAAGCGGGTCGAGCTCGTCGACGGGCCCGCCCCGTCGCGGGACGCCTCCTGCCCGATGGGCCCGCAGATCCACGACTATCTGCAGGAGATGCACGCGGCCGTGTTCGCCGGGCGCCCCGGTGAGCACCTCACGGTCGGCGAGATGCCGGGGGTGACCACGGCGGACGCCGTGCTGTTCACCGACCCTGCCCGGCACGAGGTCGACATGATCTTCCAGTTCGAGCACGTCTCCCTCGACCAGGGCGCGAACAAGTTCGACGCCCTCCCCCTTGACCTGCCCGCGCTCAAGCGGAACCTCGCGCACTGGCAGACCGACCTCGCGGAGACCGGCTGGAACAGCCTCTACCTGAACAACCACGACCAGCCCCGTCTGGTGTCCCGGTTCGGCAACGACGCCGAGTACCGCTACGAGTCCGCCACCCTCTGGGCGCTCGTGCTGCACCTGCAGCGCGGTACCCCGTACATCTACCAGGGTGAGGAGATCGGGATGACGAACGTGCGGTTCGACTCCATCGCCGACTACCGCGACATCGAAACGCTCAACCACTACCGTGAGGCCGTCGAGGAGTTCGACCGGTCACCTTCAGGCGTTCTCGCCGGGGTGCACGCGATGGGCCGCGACAACGCCCGAACGCCCATGCAGTGGGATGCGTCGCCGAACGCGGGCTTCAGCACGGGAACGCCGTGGCTCGCGGTCAACCCGAACCACACCGGGATCAACGTCGCCGCCGACCGTTCGGGCGAGAGGAGCGTGTTCCGGTTCTACCAGGAACTGATCCGGCTCCGGCATGAGAACCCGGTCGTCGCCCTCGGCGACTTCGGGCTGCTCGAGCCCGATCACGGGCAGCTCTATGCCTTCACCCGCTCGCTGGCCGGTGAGACGCTCCTCGTCTTGGCCAACGCAGCGGATGCCCCCCTCGCCGCGCCGCTGCCCGCCTCGGTCGCCGCTCTACTCGCGACGGCCACCCGCGTCCTCGGCAACTACCCGGAGCAGGAGTCGGCAACCCTCCGCCCCTGGGAGGCCACCCTCTACCGCCTCCCCTAGGCGTCTTGCCCCCGCCCGGCCCGCGAGAGTACGAAAATGGCCCCTTCAGCCACACGGAAAGGGCCGAATTCGTACTCTCGCGGAACGGATTGGCGGAAAGGGTTCGTCGCGGGAGGGGTCAGTCGCGGAGCGAGTTCTCCTCGCGGACGGCCTCGGTGCGGACAGTCTCGTCGAACACGCGCTTGGCCTCGATGCCGACCACGGAGTGGCGGCGCCCGTAGGCGAAGTACACGGCGAGGCCGATCAGGAGCCACACCGCGAAGCGCACCCAGGTCAGGGTCGTGAGGTTCAGCATCAGCCAGAAGCACAGCACGGCCGAGAGGATCGGCAGGTACGGGGAGAAGGGCACCTTGAAGGCGCGCTTGAGGTCCGGCCGCTTCTTCCGCAGCACGATCACGGCGATGCTGACGAGCACGAACGCCGAGAGCGTTCCGATGTTGATCATTTCCTCGAGGACGCCCACGTTGGTGAGGCCGGCGATCAGCGCGACCGCCGTGCCCGCAATGATCTGCACCCGCGCCGGCGTGCCGCGCTTCGCCGAGGTGACGCTGAGGCCGCGGGGCAGCAGGCCGTCACGGCTCATGGCGAAGAGCACCCGGGACAGCCCGAGGAGCAGCACCATGATCACGGTCGTCAGGCCGATCAGGATGCCGACCGAGATGACCTCGGCGGCCCAGCCGGCTCCGACGGCGACGAAGGCCGTTGCGAGGGAGGCGTTCGGGTCCTGCGCGAGCACCGTGTACGGCACCATCCCGGTCAGTACGAGGCTGACGCCGAGGTAGAGCACGGTCACGATCGCGAGCCCTGCGAAGATCCCGCGCGGCAGGGTCTTCTGCGGGTTCTTGACTTCCTCGGCGCTCGTGGCGACGACGTCGAAGCCGATGAACGCGAAGAAGACGAGGGAGGCGCCCGCGAGCAGGCCGAAGAGGCCGTACTGGGCCGGGTGCGCACCGGTCATGAAGGAGAAGAGGGACTGCATCCAGACGTCGCCGTCTCCACCCGTCGTCGGGATAGCGGCGGGGATGAACGGCGAGTAGTTCGCCGGGTTGATGAAGAAGGCGCCGGCGACGATGACGAAGAGCACGATCGCGACCTTGAGGATCGTGAAGACGCTCGCGACCCGCGCGGAGAGCTTGGTGCCGAGCACGAGGAGAGTCGTGAAGATCGCGACGATGACGAAGGCGCCCCAGCTCACGTCGAGGCCGAGAATGTTGATGGTCGCCGGCACGTTCCAGTGCAGGAGTTCGAAGACGCTCGAGAGGTAGATGCCCCAGTACTTGGCGATCACGGCGGCCGCGGTGAGCATCTCGAGGATCAGGTCCCAGCCGATGATCCAGGCCAGGAGCTCGCCGAGGGTCGCATAGGTGAAGGTGTACGCCGAGCCGGCGACCGGCACCGCCGACGCGAACTCCGCGTAACACATGATCGCGAGGGCGCAGGTGAGGGCGGCGAGCAGGAACGCGAGCGTCACCGACGGGCCAGCGTAGCTGCCGGCCGCCTTTGCTCCGACCGAGAAGATCCCGGCGCCGACGGCAACGGCGACACCCATGACCATGAGGTCCCAGGTGCCGAGGGTGCGCTTGAGATTGTGGCCCTTTTCGAGGGAGTCGGCCATCGAGGCCTCAATGCTTTTGGTGCGCCAAATGCTCATAACAGGGGGATATCCATTTCGTTGGGTACCCGCCCAGCCTACGACTCCCCCTGTCCGGGGTCTCACGGAACGGTGACGACGACCTTCCCCCTGGCTTGTCCGGCGTGCTGGTAGCGGATGCCGTCTGCCGCATCCGCGAGGGGAAACGTCCGGTCGATCACGGGCCGGATGGTGCCGGCCTCGAGCAGTTTCCCGAGGGTCTCGAGGTCGTCGGCGCCCTCGGCGGAGACGACCCCGCGCAGGGTCTGCTTCACGAAGCCGGACAGCAGGAGGGCACGCAGCTGGCGGTCGATCCCGCCGAACACGGCGCCACCGCCCTCTCCGCCGACGATGACGAGGGTGCCGGTCGGGGTGAGCGCCCGGCGGAGCCGGGACAGGGTGGGATTTCCGGCAATGTCGAGGATCAGGTCCCAGGTGTTCCTTCCGTCCGCGAAGTCCTCGCGGGTGTAGTCGATCACCTGTGCGGCTCCGAGGGACCGGACGAGGTCGACCTTGCCGGTGCTGCAGACCCCGGTCACCGTCGCGCCGAGCGCCGTGGCGAGCTGGACGGCGAAGGTTCCGACGCCGCCGCCGGCGCCGATCACGAGGACCCTCTGGCCCGCCTCGACCTTCCCGGCGTCGCGGAGGGCGTGCAGGGCGGCGCACGCCGAGACGGGAACGGCGGCGGCCTCCACGAACCCGAGGTTCGCCGGTTTCGGGGCGAGCCGGTCGGCCGGGACCCGGGTGTACTCGGCGAACGATCCGGTGAGCGAGGTGCCGAACACCTCGTCGCCGACCCGGAACCGGGTCACGCCGGCCCCGACGGCCGCGACCGTTCCCGAGACATCCCGCCCGCGCACCCGGAGCTTCGGGGCCCGGAGCCCGAAACCGAACAGCCGGAGCAGGTAGGGACGCCCGGCCATCAGATGCCAGACGCCGGCGTCGATCCCGGCGGCCTGGACCCGGACGAGCACCTCGTCGGCTCCGACCTCCGGCTCGTCGATGTCCTCGAGGTGGAGGACGTCTGCGGAACCGTACTGATTCTGGACGAGGGCCTTCATGATTCTTCTCCTGACGGGGTGAGGGGCGGGGTGAGGGATGGCGTCGGGTACTGGAACACGTCGTCGAGCGGGACGCCGAAGGCGTGGGCGATCAGGAACGCCAGCTCGAGCGACGGCGAATAACGGCCCTGTTCGATGGCGATGATGGTCTGGCGGGTCACGCCGGTGCGGTCGGCGAGATCGGCCTGGGTCATCTCGCCGTGGGCGAAGCGGAGCCGCCTCATGTCGTTGGTGACCCGGGTCGGCTTCGCGGAGGTCGCTGACTTCGCCGGCCTCACCATTGGGGCAGGCCCCTCCGGTAGGCGACGAGCCGCGCGATTCCGCCGAGGACCGCCGAGAGCACGAACGCGAGGTACACCGCGTTGGCGATCCAGAAGTACGGCAGTTGCAGCAGGGCCATCAGGAGGGCGGCGACGCCGCCGATCACGACGAACGACTGGCCGACGGCGTCGCCGAACCTGGCGATCTCGCGGTCGCGCTGGTCAGCCTGCCCGGCGTCCCGCGGCGACAGGATCGAGACCAGGATGTCGAGCACGATCGACACGACGATGGCGCCGCCGATGGTCCAGAGCAGCGCAGGCACGTA
This sequence comes from Cryobacterium sp. MDB2-A-1, assembly GCF_004402675.1. Lineage (NCBI taxonomy): Bacteria > Bacillati > Actinomycetota > Actinomycetes > Micrococcales > Microbacteriaceae > Cryobacterium > Cryobacterium sp. MDB2-A-1. The sequence goes on from NZ_SOFK01000009.1 coordinate 91,044, forward strand.
GGGCACCTCAGGGAGAGGGATGCCGTCCTCCCGGATCAGGATGAAGCCGAGATAGGTCGCGTACGCGGCGATCGCGGTGCCGAGCCTGATCCAGGCTCGCTTTTCCAGGGCTGACATCGGACTCCTTGAGGGCCGTGAATCGGTGCGAAGTAAAGCTGACATGACTCAATGTAAAGAAAATCATACTTCGTGTCAAGGAAAAGCTACATCTTCGTTGCCGGCCCCCGGTTCGCGCCGGCTCAGTCCGATGCCCCGGTGAGGGACCACGCCGTGACGGAGACCTCTCCGCCGGCGACGATGTCGAGGGTGCTCGGCCAGGAGCCCCGATCGAGCCCGGGATACAGGGCCGCGTACAGCGTGTAGGTCACGGGCACGTCTGCGGTCGCCATGGCATCCCAGCCGAGTCGGGTGATGGCGAATCCGCCGGCCGGGACTTCGATGGGATGGGGGCCGTCGTCGGTGGTCATGAAGGAGCCGCCGTGCACGAGCGTGACGGCGAGGTAGGAGCCGGCCTGGTCCGCGAAGGCGAGATCGGGGTAGCCGTTGAGCGTGCACGGGACGTCGCTGAAGTTCATGGCCTGGATCGACACGGTGCGGTGTCCGGTCGCGGCATCGGGATCCCCGAGCAGCACCGCCGTGTCCTCCTTCGTGCACCATCCGACGGGAGCCACCGCCGCGTCGGGAGCAACGGTCGGCGGGGGCGTGACCTGGACATCCGGATCGGGGACGGCGCCGAGGGTGTTGCCGTCGGCGAGGGCGTTCTCCGCCGCGGCGTGGAGTCGCTCGGCGCGGCTTCCGAATCCCGCCCCGAGGCCGGAGAGGACCAGGACGGCGACCATGCTGCCACCGAGAACGGCGAGCGGGTGCCTGCGAAAGGGGCCGGTCGCGACGGGCGCAAGGGCGGCATCCGCGGTCGACCCGGTTGCGGAGGCGGGCACCCGGACCCGGCGCAGGGCGAGCAGGGCCGGCAACCAGCCCCAGGCGATCCCCCAGTATCCGCTGAGGAGCATGGACTCGCCGGCCGGATCGAGCACGAACGCCGCGCGCGACGGCGGGAATGCGGAGATGATCGCGCTGATCACCCACGGGAGGGTGGCAAGGAAGCCGGTCAGCACGGCCACGAACCAGAGGGCGAAGAACCGGGCGGCGCGGGATCCGTCCGTCCTGTCCACGATCAGGCGCGCCAGGACCAGGTAGACCACGAAGACGCCCGCCGCTGAGGCGAGCGGTGCCAGGCCGACCCACGGCCAGGACCAGAACCAGACGTTGCTCGGAACCGTCTCAGGAAGGAGGTGCTTCACGAAGGCGGTCGGGACGAGGCCGAACCAGGTCAGGAAGCCGAATGCGCCGGCGCACACGACCCACCATGCGGAGGCAACGAGGGCGGGAATCCAGAAAAATGGGCTGTGGCCGGGCCTTGTCATCATCCGAGCCTACGTCACTCCCCCGTCGACGGGCCCTCTCTGCGCTGGCGCGACCGGCGAGGAACTAGGGGTCGACGAGGGTGAGCGCCTGGCGTGGACAGAGGGACACGGCATCCGCTGCCGCGGCGAGCAGGGTGTCCGGGACCGGCACGTTCGAGCCGGCGCCGGCAGAACCGTAGCCGTAGGCGAGCGGGTAGCCCCAGTCGTCGCGGGCCAGCAGTTCCGGCAGGATCTCGGTGCAGAGCCCGCGGCCGTCGCACCTCGTCCAGTCGATGTGCAGGAGGGCGGCGGCCGGGCCGCGGGCCTCTGGGGTGCGCAGATTCATCGGTGGTCCTTTCGGCAGTGCCCGTTCAGGTGCGCGGTGACGTCATCGGCGAACACCGTGAGCGTGCTGAGCACGAACCGGGCGGTGCCGTCCGGGTGGTTGCAGGAGCCCCGCCCCGTGACGATGGCCGCGAGGCGGCGCACCTCCCCGGGGAGCCCCGGGTCGCGGTCCCCGGTGACGAGACGCCCGAGCACGGCGGCCATCGCCGGGAGCCCGTTGACACAGGGGCCGCACTGGCCGGCGGTCTCGCCGGCGAGGTAGCTGGCGACCGCGGCCGCGACCGCGATCGGGCAGCGCCGTTCGCCGAGCCCCATCAGAATGCCGGCGCCGGGGTTCGCGCCGAATCCGGCGAGGTCGGCGCGGTCGAGGCGGGCCTCGAGGGCGTACGCCGGCAGCCAGGCGCCGTGGTAGCCGCCGACGAGCACTGCCGAAAGGCTCCCGGTGTCGACTCCGGTGAACCGGAGCACGTCGCCGATGCGGGACCCGCCTGCGACCTCGAGCACCCTCGACGGATGCCCGTCGCTGCCGACCGTGACGAGTCGCGTCCCCGGATCCCCCGTCGTGCCCACCGACCGGAACCAGGCGGCGCCGAAGCGCGCGATCAGCGCGATGTGGGCGAGGGTTTCGACATTGTGCAGCAGGGTGGGCCGGCCACCGAGGCCGGATTCGGTCAGCCGCACGGTGCGGTCCTGGGGAATCGGCGCCCTGCCGGCGAGGGCGTTGACGACGGCGGATGCCTCACCCGAGATGAAGGTGTCCGCCGCTTCCCGCAGTTCGATCGCGGAGGCATCCGCCCGCTCGGCGAGGGCGCGGGTGGCGGACTCGATCACCGAGGCCTGGGCGTAAAGGTAGACGGAGTGGGCGCCGAGGGCGCCGGCGACGGTGAGGAGCCCGTCGATGACGAGGTGCGGCGACCGGAGCAGCAGGGTCGCGTCTTTCTGGCTGAGGGGTTCGCCCTCCGCGGCATTGCCGATCACGACGACGCGGCGGCGGCGGGCTCGTTCGCGGGCAGGGACGGCGGCGAGCTTGCGCCACGCCGGGAAGCCGGCGCCGCCGCGGCCCTCGAGACCGGAGTCGCGGAGGGCGGCGAGGAGTGCCGCCGAATCCGCGTGGGCGGGCAGCGGGCCGAAGGTCGACTGGTGGGTGGCGTAGTCTGCGGCAGGGGCGGCCGTGAGCCGGGCGGTGCCGACCGGGGCCTGGACGGCGGGGAACAGCCGGGTGTCCGCTGTGCTGCTCATGAGGCCCTCTCGACTCTGACGTTCTGGTACTCGACGAAACCGCGGCTCAGGCGCCAGACGAGCGCGGCGACAACGGCCATCGAACAGGTCGCGGCGAAGGCGATGAACCAGGTCTGGCCGACATCCGTGCCGTTGCCGATGGAGTGCAGCAGCGCAACGGGCCACATCAGGTAGGTGAGCCAGTGCACGGCCTTGAAGACCCGCACGCCGACGACACCGCGGAGGAGTGCTGTGATCACGATCGCGAGCATCAGGTCGACGGCGAGGGTGCCGAGACCGAGCCAGAAGGGCTTGGCCGCGCCGAGGAACGGCACGACGAAGTCGACGAGCCGGAGCTGGGCGTAGGAGTCCCCGAACAGCGTGACGAGGTGGATGGCGAGGAACGCGGTCGCGAGCAGAGCAACGTTGCGGTGCACGAGGGCGACAGAGAAGCGGGGCAACGTGAAGAGCGGCCTGCCGGACCGGTTCAGGATGCCGAGCAGGACGGACACGGTGAAGAGGGCGAGGGAGACGACCCCTGTCCCGCGACCGAGCGCCCAGAGCGCCTCGTTCACAGGAACGACCTTTCGGCTTCGGCGTCGGCTGCAGCCGGGGTTTCCGAGGTTTCCAGGGCCTCTGACCGGTTGTCGTCCGGCCAGCCGCCGAGGGAGACGACCACACCCTCGGCGTCGACGAGGCGCGCGGGAACGCCGAGTTCGCGCAGCCAGGCGACGGCCTTGTGGCCGCGGACGATCGCGGCCGTGCTGAGCGTGTTGGCCCGGTGACAGGTCCCGGCCGCGACCGTGACGCTGCGCCAGACGGGTTCGGCGGGCAGCCCGGAGGCGGGGTCGAGGATGTGGTGCTGGGGGCGGCCGGCCTTCGTCCAGCGGCGCTTCTGGGTGCTCGAGGTCGCGAGGGCGAGGCCCTCGGCGAGGGTCACGTGGGCGCTCGGGTCGAGCGGGGCATCCTGGACCAGGACCTGCCAGCCTCCCGCGGGCGCCGGACCTGCGGTCGCGATGTCGCCGCCGAGGCTCACGAGCACGCCGCAGCCGAGTTCTGCGACGATACGGGCGGCGACCTGGTCGGCGGCGGCGGCCTTCGCGGTCGCTCCGAGGTCGATGCCGAGGTGGGCCGGCACGGTCAGGCGGTTGCCGACGAGGCGCACACTCGCCCAGCCGGGCCGGGGTGAGGCGATCGCGCGCACCGGGACGCCGTCGTCGAGGATCAGGCGGATGTCGTGGTCGTAGCCGATCGCGCCGAGGGCGTTGGCCAGGGTCGGGTCGACATCGCCGTCGGTCTCCGCCGCGGAGGCGAGGGCGAGGCGCATCAGTTCGGCGAGTGTGTCGCTCACGAGGGCACCGACCGGGAAGAGCGGGGCCTTCGTCAGGATCTCGGAGTCCGGGCGGAACCGGCTCGAGGCGAGTTCCACGCGCTCGAGCACGGCGTCGGCGATCCGGCGGGCCTCCGGGAGGAGCGCGGGGTCGGTCACGACGAGGCGGGCGCTCGTGCTCCAGAGACTCCAGTCGTCGGTCGCGACGGTCGCGACGGCGGCCATCAGGACCCGCTCGTCTTGGCGTGCACCTTGGTTCCGCTGCCCGAGGACACACTCGGCGCAGCGGGCGCCGCGGGGGCGGTGGTCGCCTGGGTCGTCGTGCTCCCGGACGTCGTGCCCGAGTCGCCCGAGGTCGTCGTGGTCGTCGTGGTCGCGGAGGCGTCCTGCGTGGCGAGCGAGTCGGCCCAGTCGTGCAGGCCGAGCGCAGAGGCTGCGACGACGGCGAGGAGTCCGATCGTGCCGGTCACGATCCGGCTGAGCTTCTTACCGCGTTCGTGAGCATTCATCTCCGTGCCACCCTTCATTCGTTGACACTAACTACGGTGCCAGCGGACTCTATGGGTTTCCTATGCAGCCACCTTGAGGGAACAGGGTGTTAGGGAGAGGCGCACTGCGGAGGCTCACAGGTCCACGCGCAGGCAGACAAAACGGGCCGCCACCCGAAGGTGACGGCCCGTTTCGTTGAAGTTCAGCTTCAGAAGTGCGCGATATCGACGCGGCTTCCGGTTTCGTGCCTGACTAGCGACGCAGTCCGAGACGCTCGATGAGCGAGCGGTAGCGGGCGATGTCGATGTCGGACAGGTAGCCGAGCAGACGGCGACGCTGACCAACCATGAGAAGCAGGCCACGACGGGAGTGGTGGTCGTGCTTGTGCTCTTTCAGGTGCTCCGTGAGGTCGAGGATGCGCTGCGTGAGCATGGCAATCTGGACTTCGGGGGACCCGGTGTCGCCTGGGTGGGTAGCGTACTTTTCGATGATCGCCTTCTTAGCATTAGCTTCGAGTGCCATAGATGGGATCCCCTTTCTCTCACTGCGCGGTGCCCGTGGGCCGAATGCCTGGGCTCTCTTGTTCCGCGGCCGTTGGACGGCAACCTAGAGAGCTTAGCAGAATTCAGAGCACGCTGAACCGGTCGGTCAACGGTCCACGCCCCGTGCCGGCGAGAAGCAACTCCGGGCCCTTGCCTCCGCGCACGGCGAGGTCGCCGAGCAGGTGCACGGCGATCGACACCGCGGACTCCGGCACCGTCGGCGGAATGCCGAGGCTCGCGGCGAGGTCGCAGCCGTGCACGGCGAGTTCGAACACGCGCGTGGGCAGGTATTCGGCCAGCAACATCCCGCCGAAGGGCGTCAGCACGAACTCGTCGCCGGTCGCGCGGTCGACCTCGGCGAGTACGCGGCCGACGATGCCGGCGACGGATGCCGCCGGCTCTGCCCCGAGGGCCCGTCCGGCCGCCCTGCCCCGCTCCGCGACCGCGGCAGGGTCGCCGGCCCCGACGCCGATCACGCCGTAGTAGTCGACGGCGCTCGCGATCTCGACCGCCGGCGGGTGCTCCGGGTCGACGGACACCTCGCGCCCGGCCGCAAGATAACTCTCCACGGTGAGGAGCGAGCGGCTGGTATGGCCGACGAGGTCGCGCACGGTCCACTCCCCGAGCGCGACCCGCTCCCACTGGTCCGTGATCGTCGCGGTGGTTCCGGCGAACCAGCCCGCGGCATCCCGGTAGGCGGCCCGGCTTTCATTCCAACTGGTCATCGCGTCATTCTAGAGCGGCGGCATCCGCTAGAACACGTGGGCGGCGATCTCGGCGGGCGCGGCCAACAGGCCCTCGATCTCGTCGTCGAGACGCACGAGCGTGAGCGAAGCCCCGGCCATGTCGAGGGAGGTGCAGTACTCCCCCACGTAGCTGCGCCCGACCGTGATGCCGCGGCGGGTCAGTTCGTCGTGCGCGTGCCCGTAGAGGATGTAGAGCTCGCTGATCGGGGTGCCGCCGAGCCCGTTGATCATGAGAGCGACGCGGTCGCCCGCGACGAAGGGCAGGTCGTTCACGACGGCCTCAAGCATCTCGTCGGTCATCTCGTCAGCGGTCGTGAGCTTGGCCCGCCGGCGGCCGGGTTCGCCGTGGATTCCGACGCCCACCTCGATCTCGTCCTCGCCGAGCTCGAAGAGCGGTGACCCCTTCGCGGGCGGGGTGCAGGAAGTGAGGGCGATGCCCATCGTGCGGGTGACGCTGTCGACCTTCTCGCCGATCCGGACGAGCTCGTCGAGGGAGGCGCCGGCCTCGGAGGCCGCTCCAACGGCCTTCATCACGAAGAAGTTGCCCGCGACGCCGCGACGACCGACCGTCCAGGTCGAGTCCTGCACGGCGACGTCGTCGTCGATGAACAGGGTCTTGACGTTGATGCCGTCGGACGCGGCCATCTCCTGGGCCATTTCGAACGCCATCCGGTCGCCGGTGTAGTTGTTCACGAGCAGCAGCACGCCCTTGGGCGAGGCCATCAGCTTGGTGGTTTCGTAGACGTAGTCCATCGGCGGGGCGGCGAACACGTCGCCGGGGCAGGCCGCGTCGAGCATCCCCCGGCCGACGGTCATCACGTGGGCGGGTTCGTGCCCGGAACCGGAGCCCTGGATGATCGACACCTTGTTCGGGTTCGGGCCGCCCGCGCGCATGATCAGGTTGTATTTCGGCTCGTAGCGGAGGGTGTCCGGGTTGGCGAGGGCGATGCCCTTGAGCATGTCCGGCACGTACATTTTCGGGTCGTTGACGAATTTCTTCATGTGTCCATCTCCTTCGTGGGTGGTCCGGAACGTGCAGCAGATCGTTCGGAATAGCGTGCGGAAGGTCGTGTGGATCAGAGGTCGTCGCGCGCGGCCCATTCCCGGCTGAGCCGTTCGAGGATCACGGCGACGGCGACGGCCCCCGGGTCTGGGGAACCGATGCTGCGTTCCCCCGTGTAGCTCGCCCGGCCGCGGCGGGCCTGCAGGAAGCTCGTCGCGTCCGCGCGTCCGCGCGTTCCCGCGCGACGACGGCGGCACGGGCGAGCGCAACCGTGCCGGCACTCCCGGCGTGGATTTCGGCCTCGAAGGCATCCGTTGCCGGGACGAGGGCGTCGAGGAGGGTCTTGTCGCCGAGATCGGACTTGCCCCGCGCTTTGATGCCCTCTGTCGCTGCCCGGAGCATGGCGACGACGTCGTCGCCGTCGAGGTCGGTCTTGCCTGCGACGGCCGCCGATGCCCGCAGGAACGCGGTGCCCCAGAGCGGGCCGGAGGTTCCGCCGATCCGTCCGGAGATGACGAGGGCGATCTTCTTCAGGAAGTCGGCGGGGGAACTGCGGTCGAAGTCCGGCCAGTCGGCGAGGACGATCTCGAAGCCGCGGGCGAGGGAGAACCCGAAGTCGCCGTCGCCGACGACGGCGTCGAGGTCGCCGAACTCGCGTTCGTTGTCGACCGCGGTCTGGGCGATGCTGTGCACGACGAATTCGGTGTCGTCGAGACTGCTGCGGGTCATGGGGTCTCCGGTTCCGGGGAGGTCGGTCCTGGTGTGATCGGTCCTGGTGCGGCCAGGATGGCGGTGAGATCGGTCAGTTCGACGGTGCGGCCGACGTCGAGGCGCAGCGGGTCCTTCAGGGTGATCGCGGTGGGGCCGCCGGGGTCGCCGAGCGAGGTGACGACGAGGGAGGCGCCGGTGAAGTCCTCGGCCGCCGTGTAGCCGCTGACGGTGATGAGCGTGCGGAGACCCGCGGCGAGCGCCGCCTGGAGGCCGTTGGCGCTGTCCTCGATGACGAGGGCCTCGGCTGCCGGGACACCGAGTTCGCGGAGGGCGAGGAGGTAGATGTCGGGGGCTGGCTTCTTGGCCGCGACGATGTCCCCTGCGAAGACCCGGAAGTGCGCGGCGAGGTCGGGTCCGACCGCCTCGGTGAGCACGGCGCGGACGGATGCCTCAGCCGACGTGGATGCGACGGCGAGCGTCCAGCCTGCCGCGTCCGCGTCCGCCGTGATCCGTCTGATGCCGGGGCGGCCGGGGAGTGCGCCGCGCGCCACGGCGTCGGTGTAGATCGCGGTCTTCCGTCGATGCCAGCGCGCGACGGCCTCGTCGAGGGCGCCCGGATCGTCCGGAAGGCCGATGACGGCGGCGACCGCGGGCGTCACGGCGCTCCGCATCCGCTCCTTGCCGCCACCGATCCTGACCTTGACGGCGTAGTCGGAATCGCTCCACCGTACAGGGACGGCGAATTCCCGGAAGGTCTGGTTGAACGCCGGCAGGTGGCCGTCGCGCTCGGTGTCGGCGAGGACGCCGTCGCAGTCGAAGATGAGGGCCGGCATCCGTCAGGCCTTCCCTGCGCTGCCGAATTGCTCGGCGAGTCCACGGGTCAGCGCGACGATGTCGGAACGAACCTGCCCGAACAAGGACGGCGGGTCCCACTTGTCGCGCGCCTCCGCGTCTTTGAGATAGGCGAGGCTCGACTGCATGAAGGTGATCTTGAGCGCCGTGGAAATGTTGACCTTGGCGCATCCGAGCGCGATGAGTTCGGCGAACTGGCCCGGGCTCAGGCCGCTCCCGCCGTGGAGGGCGATCGGGATCGGGTGCGCGGTGACGATGTCGCTCACCCGCCGGAGGTCGAGGACCGGTTCCCGGGTGTAGACGCCGTGGGCGTTGCCGATCGCGGGTGCGAAAACGTCGACGCCGGTCTCCTCGATGAAGCGCAGGGAGATCTCGAGGGACTGCCTCGCGGATGCCGTGTCCGAGCCGATGCCGTCCTCGACCCCGGTGATCGACTCGATCTCACCCTCGACGTGCGCACCGAAGGTGCGGGCCTCCGCGACGACCTCGATGGTCTGCCGCTGATTTTCCGCGACCGGGAGCCGGGACGCGTCGAAGAGCACCGAGTTCCAGCCGCGCTCGAGGCATTCGGTGATGACCGCCCGGTCGGGGCAGTGGTCGAGGTGCAGCACCACCGGCACGTCGATGCCGGCGGTCATCGATTCCCACATGCTGAAGAGCACACGCGACCCGATCGACTTCACGGTCTTGACCGAGGTCTGCACGATCACCGGTGACCGCGCCTCGACCGCCCCGGCCAGGACGGCCTCCATCGTGAGGTCGTTCACGATGTTGATCGCCGGCACGCCGTAGCGTTCCGCGAACGCGCGGTCGACGACCGATTTCAGGGTGGACACCGACATTCCAGGCCTCCTCGCCGGAGTGGGGCCGGTGTCCGGGCCCGGGTGTCACCGGGTCGCCGTCAGCCGGATGCCGACATCGTAGGCTGCAACCCCGGCCCCGACAATGGCCTCTGCTCTCAGGCCTCACGGCCGGAGGAGGTGGATCCTGTCCCTGGGTCAGCCGTCGCGCTGGACGCGGGCAGCGGCCGACGTGCCGCCGGCACCGGACTTTCCGCGGAAGAATCGGCGCGGCGGCGGGCTCGGGGCGACGGGGTGGTCCCAGACGCGCACGATCGACCACGCGACGGCGACGAGCGGCACCGCGAGCACCGCGCCGGCGATGCCGCCGAGCACGGTGCCCGCCGTGAGGGCGACGAGGATCACGAGGGGGTGCAGCTTGAGTGCGCCGGCCATAACGATCGGGTTCAGCAGGTCGCCTTCGAGCTGGTTGACCACGACGACGATGACCACGACGATGAGAGCGACGATCGGCCCGTTGAAGACGAGGGCGACGAGCGCGGCGAGGATCCCGGCGATCGTCGCGCCGATCAAGGGGATGAATGCCGTGAGGAAGACGATCGCCGCGAGCGGCAGGGCGAGCGGCACCTGCAGGATGGCCAGGCTCGCGCCGATGACGACGCCGTCGAAGAGCGCGATGGTCGCGGTCCCGCGCACGTATTGTCCGAGGACCGTCGGTGCGGTCGTGCCGATGCGGCGCGCGCGCGCGAGGGCGGAGCCGCGCAACGGCGTCAGGAAGAAGGCCCAGATCGATGCGGCGTCCTTGAGGAAGAAGAACAGGATGACGACGACGAGGGCGGCTCCGGTGAGCACCTCGGCCGCGGCGGACACCCCGGCGAGTGCGCCGCTGCCGAACTCGGCACTCGTCACGAAGCCGATCACGGCGTTCCTGGCGGCCTCGAATTGGGTGGCATCGAGCGAAAGCGGGCCGGTCGTCAGGTAGCCCTGCAACTGGTCGAGGCCGTCGGAGGCCGCGGTGACGAGCTCGGACCACTGGTTGCGCACGGCGAAGACGATCAGGGTCACGATGCCCCCGAGCACGATGACCCCGCCGAGCAGGGTGAGCCAGGTCGCCAGCGTTCGTGGAACTCCACGGGCGCGCAGCCAGCGCACGAGTGGGCTGAGCGCCGCCGCCAGGATGAGTGCGACGAGCGTGGGGATCACGACGAGTTTGAGCTGCACGAGGGCGAACACCACGCCGATTCCCAGCACGATCACGACGATCAGCTGGGCGCTGCGGATGCTCAGCCACCCCAGCCGGTCGACGAGCAGCGACTTCAGGGTGCTGTCCCTGGCACCAGAGTGCTCGGACCCGGCGGACTCAGCCGGAGTCTGCCGTGGTGTCTGCCGTTGTGCCTGCTGAGGGGTTCGCTCGGGCTTCGCTCGCATGCGTCCCATGGTAGGCCGGGTCGGGCCGCCGTCCCCGAACCTCACCAATTCGACGGAGTTTTTGAGTTTCACACCTGTGGGAGGCACATTTTCGGGGTGTTCAGCCCACAATCTCCGTCGAATTCGTCAGGGCGAAACGCTCAAGGACCTCGCCGATTCGGCCTCTGCACCCGCCGCAGCCGGTTCCGGCGCGGGTGGCCGAGCCGATGCAGGCGACGTCGGTGTTTCCGGCCGCCGCTGACGCGGTGATCGCGCCGGCCGTGACCCCGTTGCACCAGCAGACCGTCGCGTCGGGGGCGAAGGCGTCGCCGCCGCCCGCCGGGTCGACGTCGGGGCCGTCGTAGCGCAGCAGCAGCGAACGGTCGGCGGGCAGTTCGCTGCCGCGCTCGAAGAGCAGGGCGAGTTCGGCACCGGTGCGCGGCATCCCGACGCAGATGAAGCCGGTGAGGATGCCGCCGCGCGTGACCATCTTCACGTAGCGGCCGTGCTCGGGGTCTGACCACTGCGACACGCCCAGGCGCGGCGCGGTCGCGCCCGGTGCCGCCGCGCAGTCCCTGCCGTGAACGGGCTCGGCGGCCCCGTGGCCGTCGTCCGGGTGCGCAGGGTCGATGTCCCAGGGGTCAGCGCTCGTGTCGCCGGCGGCGACGACGTCGATGCCCTCCGCCTTGAGCATGACGACGCCGTGCGCCTGCACGGCGAGCGCCGGCCCGAAATCGGCGGGAGCAGCCACATCGGCGGCGGCAGTCGCAGGAGAAGTGACTGCCCCAGCCCGGGCATCGTGCTCGATTTCCGCGGCGAAGCGGGCGGCGAGCCAGTCGGCCTGGCGCCAGCCGGGTCCGATCAGGCCGGTGGGCCCTCCGGCAGGCGTGGCCGTGGAGGCGCCGGGGGCCGGCCGGGGGGCGACGTGCGCACAGTCGCCGATCGCGAAGACGGCGGGGTCCGTCCAGCTCCGCAGGGACTCGTCGACGAGGATGCCCGTCGACACGCTGAGCCCGGAGAGGCCGGCGAGTTCGGTGCGGGCGCCGATGCCGCAGCTGAGCACGAGCAGGTCCCCGGGGATCTGCTTGCCGTCGGCGCAGATGAGTGCGTCGAAGCGGTCGTGGCCGTCGGCGTCGACGGTGAAGAGAATGCTCTCGGCCCTGGCGTGGCTGACCATGGTGACGCCGGCCCTGCGGGCGCTGCGGGCGAGCACCGTTCCGCCGCCACGGTCGAGATTGCGGTTCAGCGGGATGTCGGCGTGGTAGACGACGCAGACGTCGCTCCCGGCCTGGGCCGCGGCGAGCGCGAACTCCATGCCGAGCACCCCGGCGCCGAGCACGACGATCCGGCCTCCGGAGCGGACGGTCTCGAGCACCGTCGCCGCGTCGTCGAGGTCGCGGAGCGCGGTGACCCCGCGCGGCAACGGCGCGTCGGCGGTGTCGAGTGCACCGGCATCCGTCGGCGGGCGCATCAGGGTGCGGCGCAGCCGGGTCACCCCGTCGAGGGTCGGGACGTTGGCCCGGGCACCGGTCGCAAGCACGAGCCGGTCGTAGCCGAGGTCCGTGCCGTCGCCGAGGGTCACCGTGCGTCGCACCCGGTTGATCCGGGTGACGATCTCGCCGGTGCGGATGTCGACGCCCGCCGCCCTGGCCGCGTCGGTGTCCGTCACCTCGAGGGTGTCCCGGTCGGAGCGGCCGACGGCGTAGTCGGCAATGAGCACCCGGTTGTAGGCGTCCGCCGACTCCGCTCCGACGACGGTCAGGGTGGCGAGGCCGGCCCGCACGACCGGGAGCAGCTCCTCGACGAGGCGGGCCCCGACCGGGCCGTAGCCGACGAGGACGATCCGGCGCGGCGCCGGGGAAGCGGGAACGGCAGCGGGAACGGCAGCGGGAACGCTCCCGACGGGTGCTGCGGGGATCGGCTCAGGCATGGGCATCCGTTCGAATCGACGGGACGGAAACGGGACCGGCAGGCCCGGACCCCGGTGTCCGCACGAGCGCGCGCACCCGCACGGTCGTGCGCTTGAATTCCGGCATGCCCGAGACGGGGTCGGTGACCCCGAGGGTGAGCAGGTTCGCGCGCTGGGCACCGGGGAAATGGAACGGCAGGAACACGGTGTCTGGGCGGATGCCGCCGGTCACCTCGGCGACACAGGTCACGGTTCCCTGCATGTTGCCGACCTCGACCTCGCCACCGTCGACGAGACCGAGTCGGGCCGCGGTCGCCGGGTGCACCTGGAGCCTGGCCTGAGGCTGGGCCTGGTGCAGCTCGGGGACCCGGCGGGTCTGGGCCCCCGACTGGTAGTGCTCGAGGAGCCGGCCGGTGATGAGCGTGACCGTACCGTCCCGTTGGGCCGGCGCATCCGTCACCCTCGCGTGCACGGCGACGATGCGCGCGCGGCCGTCTGCGTGCGCAAAACGGTCGAGGAAGAGCCGCGGGGTTCCGGTCGACCCGACCGGGTACGGCCAGTATGCGGCCTCCCCCGTGTCGAGCAGCCCGTAGCTCAGTCCGGAATAGTCGGCCAGGCCGCCCGCGCTCGCGAGGCAGAGCTCGTCGAACACCTCGGCCGGGTCGGCGCTGAAGGTGCCGGCGGAGCCGAGCCGGCGCGCGAGTTCCTGGAAGATCCAGAGTTCGCTCCGCACCCCGTCCGGCGCGCCGATCGCGGTACGGCGGCGGATGACCCTGCCCTCGAGCGAGGTCATCGTGCCGTCCTCCTCCGCCCACTGGGTGACCGGCAGCACGACGTCGGCGAAGCGCGCGGTCTCGGAGAAGAAGAAGTCGCAGACCACGAGGAAATCGAGAGCCTCGAGGCCGGCACGCACCCGGTTGGAGTCCGGGGCGGACACGACGACGTTCGAGCCGTGCACGAGCAGGCAGCGGACGCCGCCGGACACGCCGAGCGAGTCGAGCAGCTCGATCGCGGGCACGCCGGCCCCCGGCAGGCTCTCGGGCGTGACGCCCCAGACGCCGGCGACGTGGGCGCGGGCGGCCGGGTCGGTGATCTTGCGGTAGCCGGGGAGCTGGTCGCACTTCTGGCCGTGCTCGCGACCGCCCTGGCCGTTGCCCTGCCCGGTCAGGGTTCCATAGCCGGAATGGCGGGTGCCGACGAGGCCGAGCACGAGGGCGAGGTTGATCGCGGCGGTCGCGGTGTCCGTGCCGTCGACGTGCTGCTCGACGCCGCGCCCGGTGAGGATGTATGTGCCCGATCCGGCCGCGAGCCGGCGGGCGAGCTCGCGCAGCTGCGGCACCGGAACGCCGGTGAGCTGCTGCACCCGTTCGGGCCACCACCGGGAGACGCTGCGGCGGAGGGCCTCGAAGCCGACCGTGCGCCGTTCGAGATAGTCGGTATCGATGAGGCGTTCGGTGATGACGATGTTGGTCAGGCCGAGCAGGAGCACGAGGTCGCTGCCGGGCGTCGGCTGGACGTGCATGCCACCGCCGTCCTCGGTGAGGCGCGCGGTCGCCGAGCGACGCGGGTCGACGACGATCAGGCCGCCGGCGCTCCGGGCGCCCTCGAGATGACCGATGAACGGCGGCATGGTCTGCGCGACGTTGGAGCCGAGGATGAGGATGGTATCCGCCGCGTCGAGGTCCTCGACAGGGAACGGCAGTCCCCGGTCGACGCCGAAGGCGCGGTTGCCCGCTGCCGCGGCCGACGACATGCAGAACCGGCCGTTGTAGTCGATCCGGGAAGAGCCGAGCGCGACCCGGGTGAACTTGCCCAGCTGGTAGGCCTTCTCGTTGGTCAGCCCGCCGCCGCCGAACACCCCGACCGAGTCGGCGCCGTGCCGCGCCCGGCTCCCGGCGAGCCGCTCGGCCACGAGGTCGAGCGCCTCCGCCCAGCTCGCCGGGGCGAAGGCGCCGTCCGGTTGCCGGAGCATCGGGGTCAGGATCCGTTCCGGGGATGTGAGCAGTTCCGCGGCGGTCCAGCCCTTCTTGCACAGGCCGCCCCGGTTGGTGGGGAACGCCCGGCCGGCGACGGTCAGACCGGGCCGCGCCGCGGTATCCGTGCCAGCACCGGCACCACCCGACTGCATGCCGATCTCGGCATACGTCGGTGTCAGGGTCATCGCGCACTGCAGCGCACAGTATGGGCAGTGCGTGTCGACGCCCGGGCGGGCGGCGGATGCGAGGGGTGCGGTCACGGGGTCTCCTGTTGCTGGTGGCGTCGGTGATGGCGCGGGAACGGGCGCGCGCTAGATGCGCTGCCCGGCCACGGAGGAGCCGCGGCGGAGGTAGAAGAACGCGGTGACGGCCATCATCACGAGGTAGGCGCCGATGAAACCGTAGATCGCGCCGGTGTAGCTGCCGGTCGCGATCTTCGAGTTGCCGAGGACCTGGGGAATGATGAATCCGCCGTATGCGCCGATCGCGGAGATGAGGCCGAGGGCTGCTGCGGTCTTCCGCTGGGTGCTCACGTCGCCCGAGTTGGTGTGGGCGTCGCTGACGCCGCTGCGGGCGGCGAAGACGCTCGGGATCATCCGGTACGTCGACCCGTTGCCGACACCGGTCGCGACGAAGATGAGCAGGAAGCTCGCGAGGAACAGCCAGAAGTTGCCGAGGGAGAGCACCGCGATCACGAGCAGCGCGCCGAGGGCCATCACGCCGAAGGCCGCGATCGTGACGCGGGCTCCGCCGAAACGGTCGGCGAGCTTGCCGCCGGCCGGGCGGGCGAGGGAACCGACGAGGGCGCCGAGGAAGGCGAGGGAGATCGACGCGGCCATGATGTGGAAGGTCGAGTATGCCGGGAACTGGTCGGCGATGAGCTTCGGGAAGACGCTCGCGAAGCCGATGAAGGAGCCGAAGGTGCCGATGTAGAGCAGGGCGAGGATCCAGAGGTGCGGTTCGCGGAGCGCGGCGAGCGAACCGGCGAAGTCGGCCTTGGCGCTCGACAGGTTGTCCATGTGCTTCCAGGCGCCCCACATCGCGACGAGGATGAACGGCACCCAGAACCAGCCGGCGAGCGAGAGGTTGAGTGTTCCGGCGGCACCGATGGTGATCACGATCGGGACGACGAGCTGGGCGACGGCGGCACCGAGGTTGCCTCCCGCCGCGTTGAGTCCGAGGGCCCAGCCCTTCTGGCTCTGCGGGTAGAAGTAGGTGATGTTGGACATCGAGCTTGCGAAGTTGCCGCCGCCGAGGCCGGCGAGAGCAGCCACGAAGAGCATCACCGGGAACGGGGTGGCCGGGTTGCCGACGCAGATCCCGAGGGCGATCGACGGGATCAGGAGCAGGCCGGCGGAGATGATGGTCCAGTTGCGGCCGCCGAAGCGGGCCACCATGAACGTGTATGGGAAGCGGAGCGTCGCACCGACGAGGCTCGGCATCGAGATGAGCCAGAAGATCTGGCCGGTGTCGAAGGTGAAGCCGGCCTTGGGCAGCTGCACGACGACGATGCTCCAGAGCTGCCAGATCACGAAGCCGAGGAATTCGGCGAAGATCGACCACTTCAGGTTGCGGGAGGCGATGGCCTTGCCGCCGTCGTTCCACTGGGTGGTGTCTTCGGCGTTCCAGTTGTCGATCCATCGGCCGGGGCGGTGGACGAGGCTCGGGCCGGTGCGGAGACCGGTTGTGGGGGTATCGACTGCAGTCATGGTGTTCTCCTCGGGAGGGGTGTGCAGGGGACGGATAGGGGAAGATCGGGGAAAGAGTCAGGGGAAACGTCGGGGGAAACGTCAGGCGGCTTCGGAGAGGTGCACGTGCACCTCGCCGTCCTCGACCCTGACCGGATAGGTGCGCAGCGAGTACTCGGCGGTGGTGAAGCATTCGCCGGTCTCGAGGTCGTAGACCTGCTTGTGCAGGGGCGAGGCGATGGTGAACCGGTCACCGCGCGAGCCGACGATGCCGCGGCTCATCACGAACGACCCGGTTGCGGGGTCACGGTTGTCGACGGCGTAGAGGCCGCCGTTCGGAAGCAGCAGGATGGCGAGCTGCTCATCGCCGACGAGGGCGGCTTCGCCCCAGAGCGGCTCGAGTTCGTCGAGGGAACAGACGCGGATCCAGGTGCCGGGGTGGTTCACGAGTGATCCCGCTTTCTGTGAGGTATGCCTGCCGGGTGGGCGATTCCCTCACGCTAAATCGGCCACGTTTCGCGGGTCCGCGCCGGACGCGTCGAATGCGTAAAGAAGTCCTCACCCTCCCCGGGCAGGCCGGTGAGGTCCCGGTCACACCTTGTTACATGGGCGCAACCGAGGGGAAACGCGGCCCTTTTAGGCTGGCAGCACCACCTACGGAAGGCTCCGCCATGGACAACGTCACGTTCGACGCCGCTCAGGCTCACTCAGGGCCGTCCGGCGCCCCCCGACGCGTCGTCGTCATCGGCGGCGGCCCCGCCGCACACCGGTTCACCGAGGCCATGCAGGCCAGGTCCACCCCGGGTCATGGCCGCGAACTCCTCGTCCTCGGCGATGAGGACCACCTGCCGTACGACCGAGTCGCCCTGTCCCGCCGCCTCGTCGACTCCGAGGACCTCACCCTCGGCGACCGGGCACTCTGGGAGACCCCCGGCGTCACCTACCGTGGCGGCAGCCGGGTGGACAGCGTCGACCCCACCGGCCGCACGGTCACCCTCGCCGATGGCGAGACCCTCTCCTACGACGAGCTCGTGTTCGCGACGGGATCGTCCGCCACCGTGCCGCCCATTCCCGGCGCCGAAGCCGGCCACGTCTATCGCACCATCGAGGACGTCGACTTCCTCGTCGCAGAGGTCGCCCGTCTCCGCGAGCGGCTCGGCCGGCCCGCGAACGTCGTCGTCGTCGGCGGCGGCCTTCTCGGCCTCGAGGCCGCGGGCGGCCTGCAGCGCCTCGGCGGGCTCGCCACGATCGTGCACTCCGGCCGCTGGCTGATGAGCGCCCAGCTCGACGAGGGAGCAGGGCAGGCGCTCGGCCGGCTGATCCAGGCCCAGGGCATCACCCTCGCCCTCGGCAACCGGCCCACCGAGGTGCTCACCTCCCCGACCGGCCGCGTCCTCGGCGTCACACTCACCAACGGCACCCAGCTGCACGCCGACCTCGTCGTGTTCTCGATCGGCATCACGCCGCGCGACGAACTCGCCCGCGCGGCGGGACTCGAGCTCGGCCCGCGCGGCGGCATCGAGATCACGGATGCCTGCGGCACGTCGATCCCGCACATCTGGGCCATCGGGGAGGTCGCGAGCGTCAACGGCAGCTGCGTCGGCCTCGTCGCCCCGGCGAACGCGATGGCCGAGGTCGTCGCCGACCGGCTGCACGGCGGCGCCGCCGTCTTCCCCGGCATCGACGACGCCACCAAGCTCAAGCTCTCCGGGGTCGAGGTCGCGAGCTTCGGAGACGCCCTCGCCGCCGCGGAACACTCCCTCGAGGTCGTCTACGCCGACCCGGCCAGGGGCCTGTACCAGAAGATCGTCGTCACGGGAGACGCGAAGACCCTCCTCGGCGGCATCTTCGTCGGCGACGCCTCGCCATACACGGCGCTCCGGCCCCTGCTCGGCCGCGAGCTCGGCGCCGAACCGAGCGCCTACCTCTCCGCGGCCGGCGCCGAGCCGCCGGCGAACACCGACCTGCCGGACGACGTGCAGCTCTGTTCCTGCAACAACGTCTCGGTCGGAGCCGTGCGCTCCGCCATCCGCGGCGACGAGCACACCGAGGCCTGCACCGAACTCGGCCCGCTCAAGGCGTGCACCCGCGCGGGCACCCAGTGCGGCTCGTGCGTTCCCCTCGTCAAGAAGATCCTCGAGACGGAACTGACCCGGGCAGGCATCGCCGTCTCGCACGCCCTCTGCGAGCACATCGCGCTCAGCCGGAGCGAGCTCTTCGAATCCGTCCGCATCCTGCAGCTCACCCATTTCGACGAGATCATGGGCCGGTTCGGCAGCGGACTCGGCTGCGACATCTGCAAGCCCGTGATCGCCTCGATCCTCGCGACGCAGACCTCGGGGTACATCCTCGACGGCGGCCGCGGCGCCCTGCAGGACACCAACGACCGCGCCCTCGCCAACATGCAGAAGGACGGCACGTACTCGGTCGTGCCCCGGATCCCGGGCGGCGAGATCACGCCGGCCAAGCTCAAGGTCATCGCCGAGGTCGCCGCCGACTTCAACCTGTATACCAAGATCACCGGCGGCCAACGCATCGACCTGTTCGGCGCCCGCCTGGAACAGCTTCCCGACATCTGGAAGATCCTCGTCGAGGCCGGGTTCGAGTCCGGCCAGGCATACGGCAAGTCCCTCCGCACGGTCAAGAGCTGCGTCGGGTCGACCTGGTGCCGCTTCGGCGTGCAGGACTCCGTCGCGATGGCGATCAACCTCGAGCTGCGCTACCGGGGACTCCGCGCACCGCACAAGTTCAAGCTCGGCGTCTCCGGCTGCGCCCGCGAGTGCGCGGAGGCGCGCAGCAAGGACGTCGGCATCATCGCGACCGACCAGGGCTGGAACCTCTATGTCGGCGGTAACGGCGGCTTCCAGCCCGCCCACGCGCAGCTCCTCGCCCAGGACCTCGACGACGAGACCCTGATCAAGTACATCGACCGGTACCTGATGTACTACATCCGCACCGGCGACCGGCTGCAGCGCACCGCCCGCTGGCAGGAAGACCTCGAGGGCGGGCTCGACCACGTGCGCGACGTCGTCTGCAACGACTCCCTCGGTATCGCCGAGGAGCTCGAGGCCGCCATGCTCGCCCACGTCGGCCACTACGAAGACGAATGGGCCGCGACCCTCAAGGATCCGGAGCGCCTGCGCCGGTTCCGCTCCTTCGTCAACGCCCCCGGAACCGCGGACCCCGCGCTCATGCAGGTCATCGAACGCGACCAGCCCCGGCCGGCGCGGCCTGCGGAGCGCGAGGCCGTGCTGCTCTCCGGTCCGAGTATCCCGGTCCGGCCCCGTGACACCACTGCCGCCGACACCGGTACCGCCAGCACCACCGAACGCGCCATCGAACTGCGACAGGGAGTGTGAACCATGGACATCAGCCTCGACCTGGCCGGCCGCCGGGTCCTCGTCTTCGGAGGTGCCCTCGCGGCCAGGCGGGTGCTCGCCCGGTTCCTGGCCGCAGAGGCGATCGTCTACCTCGCCTCTGTCACCGTCGACGGGCATCCGCCGGAACGGCCGCACCCGCAGGTGCGACCCGTCGAATACCCGCATTTCCCGCACGGCTGGCGTGACCTCGTCTCGGCGGTCGACCTGGTCGTGCTCGTCGAGGTCTCCGAGTCCACCGAGCGCATCATCGTCGATGCCTGCGCCGCGCAGCGCGTCTGGCTCAGTCGCGAACCCGCGGCGTCCGTCGCCCCGCTCGGCCGGGTGACCCTCGTCGGCGGCGGCCCCGGCGACGACGGTCTCCTCACGATGGCCGGTGTCCAGGCGCTCCGCGACGCCGACATCGTCTTCTACGACAAGCTCAGCCCGCACGGCCGGCTCGACGAGTGGTGCCCCGGTGCCGAGCACGTCGACGTCGGCAAGACGCCGGGCCATCACGCCACCCCACAGGCCGACATCGAGCGGATGCTCGTCGACAGCGCCCTCGCCGGCCTCACCGTCGTCCGCCTCAAGGGCGGCGACCCGTTCGTGTTCGGGCGCGGCGGCGAGGAGGTACTCGCGTGCCGCGAGGCCGGCGTGCCGGTCACCGTCATCTCCGGGGTCACGAGCGCGATCTCGGTGCCGGCCGCCGCGGGCATCCCGGTCACCCACCGGGAACTCAGCCGGGTCTTCACCGTGCTCTCCGGCCACGCGCCGCTCAGCGAGAACGAGCTCGCCCACCTCGCCGGGCTCGGCGGCACGATCGTGGTCCTGATGGGCGTCGGGACCCTGCCGCACCTCACAGCGGGGCTCGCCCGCCACGGGATGCGGACAGACATGCCCGTCGCGATCATCGAGCAGGGCTTCTCTTCCCGCCAGCGCACCACGAAGGCCCGGCTCGACACGATCACCCCGCTCGCCGCGAAACTCGGCGCCCGCTCCCCCGCCGTCCTCGTGATCGGTGAGGTCGTACGATTGTCCCAGCACGACGACGCCGCCAGCGAGGAGCTGTTGCAGGCCATCGCGGGCAACGCCGAGCACGCACTGAACGCCGAGCACTGACCGGGGACATCCGCCCCGCTTCCCCCAGCCACCTGCCACCATCCAACGAGCCGGAGACACCGTCAACGACACGAGCGCCGAAGCAAGCCAGCCCGGGTTCCGCGCAGACCAGCTCGAGGGCTTCCGCATCGCCGTCACGAGCGATCGGCGCTCCGAGGACCTCATCGCCGCCTTCGAACGCCGCGGCGCCGAGGTCGTCCACGCGCCCGCCATCCGCATCGCGGCCGCGGCGGACGACGCCCGCATCACGAGCGACACCCTGACGATCATCGCCGCCCGGCCCGACATCCTCCTTGCGACGACCTCGTACGGCATCCGGCGCTGGTTCGAGGCGGCGGATGCCGCGGGTGTCGGCCACGAACTCACCGACACCCTCGCGCACTCCAGCATCCTCGTGCGCGGCCCGAAGGCGCGCGGCGCCGTGCGGGCGGCAGGCCTCGACGACGACGGGATGAGCGACGAGGAGACCACCAAGTCCCTCGTCGACTACGTGCTGCGGGACGGCGCCGCCGGGAAGACGATCGCGGTGCAGCTGCACGGCTTCACCGACCAGCCCCAGCTCGAGCGCCTCGTCGCCGCCGGCGCGACGGTGCTGACCGTCGCGCCCTACCGCTGGCTGCTCCCGGAGGACTCCGCACGGGTGCTGCGCCTCGTCGACCTGATCTGCGCTGGCGGGGTCGACGCGGTCACCTTCACAAGCGCCCCTGCCGTGATGGCCCTGTTCGGCGTCGCCGACTCGATCGGCCGTCTGGAGGAGCTGCAGGACGCGTTCAGTGAGACCGTCGTCGCCGCGGCCGTCGGCCCCGTCACCGCCGGCCCCCTGCTCGCCGCCGGGCTGGCACCGATCGTGCCGGAGCGGTTCCGGATGGGCGCGCTGATCAAGCTCGTCTGCGACCACCTCGAGCAGCAGCGGGTGCTGCGCCTCGACACCCGGTTCGGGCCCGTCGAGCTTCGCGGCCGGCTGTTCTCCCTCGCCGGCGCCCAAACCACTCTGCCGCCGAGCTCACTGACGCTGCTGCGCGTGCTGCTCGCCGCCGGCGGAACGGTCACCTCCCGGGCGAGCCTCACCGCGACGCTGCCCGAGATGCAGGACGACCACGCCGTCGACGTCGCGATCAGCCGGCTGCGCCAGGCGCTCCCCGAGCCGGGCCTCGTCGCGACGGTGATCAAGCGCGGCTACCGCATCGACGTCTGAACCGCCCTCCCGCGTTCCGAATTCAGGAGTTGAGCGCGTTCCGGGACAGAATCAGACCGGAATCGTGCCGAAAACGGCTCAACTCCTGAATTCGGAACACACCGGGGGTCAGGGGCGGGGCTGCATCCGGGCGGCGGCGACGGCCTCGAGCACGTCCTCCGAGCCGGCGTAGATACCGGAGGCACGCGGCCAGTGGCTGATCACGTCGGTGAAGCCGAGTTCTTCGGCCCGGCCGACGGCGTCGTCGAAGGCTCCGACGCTCTGCAGGGAGTAGCCGCCACCGCTGTCGAGGTTGAGGTACCGGTCGATCGAGCGAGGATCGCGGCCGACGGCATCCGCCGCGTCGTCGAGGCGCTCGGCGAGCGCGGCGACCTTCGTCCACCAGGCGTCACCGGTCGCGCCGTCGGGACCCGTCGTCACCCAGCCGGTGCCGTGGGTCGCCGCGAGGCGAAGCCCCTTCGGCCCGTTCGCCGCGATCACGAACGGGAGCCGGGGCGCCTGGGTCGGCGCGCCGACCATGCGTGCGCCGACGGCGGTGTACCAGTCGCCGGTGAAGTCGATGCCGGCCGTGCTGCCCTCCGGTTCCCCGCGGAGCAGCAGGTCGAGCAGGGTGACGAATTCGGTGAACCGCGCGTGCCGCTCCGGCCCGGTGTATGCCCGCTGGCCGAGCACGGTGGCGTCGAAGCCGGTGCCGCCCGATCCGACGCCGAGCAGGAACCGCCCGCCGGACAGCTCGTCGAGTGTCGCGAGTTCCTTGGCGAAGGGCACCGGATGCCGGAAGTTCGGGTTCGAGACGAAGGTCCCGAGCCGCAGGTCACGCGTCACGAGTGCGGCAGCGGTCAGCGTCGGGATCGTGGCGTGCCACGGTTCGTCGGCGAGGCTGCGCCAGGACAGGTGATCGTAGGTCCAGCCGTGGTCGAAGCCGAGACGTTCGGCGCCCCGCCACTTGCGGGAGGCTTCCGGCCAGGGGTCCTGGGGGAGGATGACGATTCCGTAGCGCATGGTCACAGTCTAGGAGCGTGTTCTGTTCGGCCCCCGGACCCGGTGTTCTCCACAGCCGGGGGCGCGGAACCCGTGCGTTTGTCTGCGCTCAGTGACACACTCGAGCCATGAGCAGCAGAGAGCATGGGATCCGATGCGCCATCGTTCCGCCGTACCTCCTGGTTCGGCTCGCGAGACTCGACGACCCGCGGTACGCGGCCGCCGCCGACGCGGCGAGGCACTCGCTCCTGCGGGACGCGCCGCTGCGCGAGCGACGGAGCACGACGCATCCGCCGACCGTGCACCCGGCCGCCCGCGGCGGGGCAGCCACTCCCGGTGAGCTCGACAGGGCCGTTTCGGATGCCGGCGGCCTCGAACGCCTGCCCGGTCGCCTGGTGCGGTCGAAGGTCCAGGCCCCCGTCGGTGATGTCGCGGTGAACGAGGCCTGGGACGGCCTCGGCCACACCCATGACCTGTTCTGGACCGGGTTCGGGCACGACTCGATCGACGGCCATGGACTGCCCCTCGAGGCGAGTGTGCACTACGGCCGCAACTACGACAACGCCTTCTGGGACGGCGAGCGGATGGTCTTCGGCGACGGCGACGGCGAGGTGTTCAACCGGTTCACGGCGTCACTGACGGTGATCGGCCACGAGCTCACCCACGGGGTCACCCAGTTCAGCGCCAACCTCGCCTATGAGGGACAGTCGGGGGCCCTCAACGAATCCGTGTCCGACGTGTTCGGGTCGCTCGTCGAGCAGTTCGCACTCGGGCAGTCCGTCGCAGAGGCGAGCTGGCTGATCGGTGCCGGCCTCTTCACCGACCAGGTCCAGGGCGCGGCGCTGCGCTCGCTCAAGGCGCCGGGAACGGCGTACAACGACGACGTGCTCGGCATGGACCCGCAACCGTCGGACATGAGCGGCTACGTCGATTCCGTGGACGACAACGGAGGCGTGCACCTGAACTCGGGTATCCCGAACCGGGCGTTCTACCTCGTGGCCGCCGAGCTGGGCGGAAACGCGTGGGAGGGCGCCGGCCGGATCTGGTACGACACGCTCACGAGCGGAACGCTGCGGCCCCGCGTCGACTTCTCCGGGTTCGCCCGCGCAACCGTGACGGCCGCGACCAGGCGATTCGGCCCCGGCTCCCGCGAGCACAGCGCTGTCGTGGCCGGCTGGAGTGGTGTCGGGCTCGGGAAGGGACTCGGCGGAGTAACATCGCGGGCATGAAGGTCATCGTTTCGCGAAGCGGTGGCATCGCCGGAGTGCGGGTCACCTGGGAGGTCCAGGTCGACGAGCAGGCCGACGCGGCGGCGTGGACCGATTTTCTCGCGTCCCTGCCCTGGGACGACGTCGTCGAGAGGGCGCCGGAACCGGACCGCTACGTGTACCGCATCCGGTGCGCCCCCCACGAAGTCGTGCTCGCGGAACCGGACCTCTCCGGCCCGTGGCGGCAGCTCGTCGACCGGGTGCGCACCACGCACGACCGCGACTGAGGCCCGGACCGCCCTGCACCGGCTGCGCGCGGGGGTCGCGTCGGCCCGGTTTCGAGGCGGTGCGGCCCGACCGGGACATTCGGGTCTGCCGTGAGTTCACGTCGACAGCGGAGGGTGGTGGCGGAGCACCCGGTTGCGTGGGAATATGAACCATGGAAACCAACGACCTGTATCCGGTGCATGTCCTCGACGATGAGGAATGCTGGGACCTCCTGATCTCCTCGAGCTTCGGTCGCCTCGCCCTCAGCATCGCGGGCGAACCGGACATCTACCCGGTCAACTTCGTCGCCGCCGACCGGCGTCTGGTCTTCCGCACCGCGGAGGGAACCAAGCTCCTCGAACTCACCGTCAACAACAAGGTCGCCTTCGAGACGGACGGAATCGGACGCGACGAGGCCTGGAGCGTCGTCGCGAGGGGCCACGCACGGGTGCTGGAACAGCAGACCGACATCGATGCCGCCGACCAGCTGCCGTTGCGCCCGCTCATCCCGACGCTCAAATACATCTACGTGGAGATCATTCCCGAGACGGTGAGCGGCCGCCGATTCCAGCTCGGACCAGAACCCGAACGGTACTGATGAGCGGCCCGGCCGTCCCCGGCACCGTCCTGGTCACCGGGACCTCCTCGGGCATCGGGCTCCAGGCCGCGGTCGCGGCCGCCCGCGCAGGACACACCGTCGTCGCGACCATGCGCACCCTCGAGGGAGCCCGCGCCCTCCGCAGCGCGGGCGAAACGGCGGGCGTGAACCTCGACATCCGCCGCCTCGACGTGACGGAGCCCGCGTCGATCACCGAGGTCGTCGCGCACATGCTCGACCGGTACGGCCGGATCGACGCCCTGGTGAACAACGCAGGGGCCGGCCACGTCGGCACCATCGAGAACGAGGGCCTCGACGTCGTGCGCGCGGTCATGGAGGTCAATTTCTTCGGTGTCGTGAGCGTCACCCGCGCGGCGCTGCCGCACCTTCGGCAGAGCCGCGGCCGGCTGATCACCGTCACGAGCGTCGGCGGCGTCGTCGGCCAGCCGTTCAGCGAGGCGTACTGTGCGGCGAAATTCGCGGTCGAGGGATTCATGGAGAGCCTCGCCCCCGTCGCGGCGACCGCCGGTGTCACGGTCACGGTCGTCGAACCCGGCGCGGTCGCATCGTCGTTCGTCGACAACGTCGGCCTCGACCCGCGCGCCAGTCCGCCGAACGATCCGTACGCATCCGCCCTCGCGGGGTACCTCGCCAGGGCCGCGCAGTCATTCAGTGCCGCGCAGTCAGCGGAGAGCGCCGGGGCCTTCGTCGCCGCGCTACTCGACGGCGAGCGTCCGCCGTTCCGGGTGCAGACCTCCGACGCGGCGCGCGCGTTCGTCGGCGTCAAGCTCGCTGATTCCGACGGCTCAGCGGTGCAGCGCATGACCACGGCCTGGCTCGATTAGCAGCAGGCTCGACGGGCAGCAGGCTCGACTAGCGGCTGAGGCGCAGGAGGCGGAGCACCGCCAGCCCGTAGGCATCCGCCGCGTCGGTCGCCTCGACGGCCTCGAGCACCCCGGCGAGCAGCGCGGTGACCCGATAGGCGTCGTCGCCGAGCCGCTCGAGGGAGTGGAATGCACCCCCGAGCATCTCCCGGAGCTGGTCCTCCCGGGGGAGCCAGAGGGCGTCCTCGAGGGCGAGCGAGTCGAGTGCCCACTCGGTCGTGCCGTTGAAGCCGAGGATGGTGCCGGTGTCGAATTCATGCGGTTCGATGGTCATCTCGCTGACCGTGAACACCTCGACGTCGAAGCCGGCCCTTTCGATCCGGAACGCGTCGCCTGAGGCGGGCCGCCAGGCCAGTCCGGCGGCTTCGAGGGCACGTGCGCAGTCGATTGAGATCATGGGACATTCTCGTCCGGACGATCGCAGACCACTAGCGTTGAAGGGAAGAGTTTTCAGGAGGCAGTCCGTGACCCGAACCGTGAACCTGACGGTGCACGTCAAGCCCGGCAGCCGCAAGGGCCCGCTCGTCGCCGTCGACGACCCGGACTCACTCGGCACTCCCGCGGCGACGAGCGCGCCGACGGATGCCTCGCTCACGGTCTACCTGCAGCAGCGGGCCGTCGAGGGCGCCGCCAACGACGCCCTCGTCAAGCTGCTCGCGAAGCACTTCGCCGTCTCGAAGAGCGCCGTCACGATCGTGCGCGGACACACCTCGCGGGTTAAACACGTGCGCATCGACCACGAGTCGTGATCGATGCGCACGGGTTGCGGGTGAGTGCGCGGCCTAGCTGACGCCGCGCAGGTCGATCACGAAGATGAGGGTCTGGCCGGAGAGGCGGTGTCCTCCGCCGGCGGGCCCGTACGCCAGGTGCGGCGGCACGACGAGCTTGCGACGCCCGCCGACCTTCATGCCGGGGATGCCCTGCTGCCAGCCCGCGATGAGCGAGCGCAGCGGGAAATTGATCGACTGGCCACGGCTCCACGAGGAGTCGAATTCGTCGCCGGTGTCGTATTCGACGCCGAGGTAGTGCACGTCGACGGTCGCGCCGGCGGTCGCCTCGGCGCCCTCGCCAACCACGATGTCGGCAATGGTGAGCTCCGTGGGCGCTGGGCCCTCCGGTGCGTCGAGTTCGGGCTTGGTGTTCAGATCAGTCATGCACCCATCCAATCGGATTTCCCGGCATCATGCACGCTGGAAATTACCCCTTGCGCGAACGGCACCGGAGGGCGCACGATATCAGCAGGAACTCGTCATCCGGGAGAGTCGTCGGCAGTGCCACGCCACCGGATGACGAGTTCACTCGTTAACCGGCCGCGGGTCGACCGGTCGCGGGTCGACCGGCCGCGGGCGGCATCAGCCCTCTGAGAGCGGATGCCGGGCCTCAGCCGATCACGACCGCCCGGTGCGCCTCGACGAGAGCGAGAAGCTCGGCCTCGTCGGCGCGGGCGACCCGGTCGGCGGTGCCGTTCAGCATCCGCTGCCTGGCGAAGGCGAGCCGGGTCGCGTCGGCGATGAACAGGCGCATCGCGAGGCGACGTTCCCGTGGCTGCCGGGCGGCCCAGGCGCGCGCCTGCCGCCGCCCGGGTCCTGTCGCGAGCATCGAGACTTCCCTGGACGTGAACCAGCCGGCCACCGCGTACTCGCCGAGCCTGGCGACGGTGATCTTTTCCTCCTGGCGCCGGAGCAGCACGACGGCGACGATGTACCCGATGAAGAGCGGGAGCTGCACGAGCAGGTAGTAGAAGAGAAGCGCGGAGTCGTTCGTGAGCAGGTAGGCGGCGCCGTTCCAGAGGCCGTGCAGGGCGACCGCGAGCGCGAATCCGGCGAGAACGATGAGGACCCGGCCGAGCGCACCGCCGGCCCTGCGCCGGCTCACGATGCCGAACGCGATCCCGGTGCACGCGGTGAACGTGACGTGGGCGAACGGCGAGAAGACCCCGCGGACGAGGAACGTGAAACCGAGCCCGTCTGCACCGCTCTCGAGCATGGCCACGCCGAAGTACTGGATGTTCTCGGAGAACGCGAAACCGGCCGCGATCGTCGCCGCATAGACGATGCCGTCGACGGGCCCGTCGAACGTGCGCCGGAGCACGAGGAACAGCACCAGGATCCCGACGCCCTTCGCGCCCTCCTCGACGAGGGGCGCCTGCAGCACGGCGGCGAACGCATCCGTGCCCGAGCCCGCGCCGCCCGCCTCCGAGCCGGCGCGGGAGCTCCCCGCCGCGGCGAGCGCGAGCTGCACGCCGAGGTCGAAGACGAGGGCCGTGACGACGGAGATGCCGGCTCCCCAGAGGAACGCGAACCAGAGCGCGGGTCGGGGTTCCGGCTCCCAGCGATCGATCCAGCGCACCACGAGCAGGATGCCGGTGAGGGGCACGAGGGCGAGCAGGAGGCAGAGCACGAGGGCGGACGGACCGAGGAACGTGGAGAGGTAGACGAGGACGAGCAGGAGCGCCAGGCTCCCGAAGACGAGCCCGATGATCGTCAGTGCGATCAGGCCGCCCGGGGTACGGCGCACGGGAGCGGTCCACACCGGGGCGACGGGCGTCACCGGCCCGCCGAGGAGTGGGGCGGCGGAACCGGGTGCGGGCTCAGGCGTCATGACCCACAGGATACCGGGCGGGGCGGTTGCGGTTCTGACCGCATTCGGGGGTCGCGGACAGACCACGCGGTCCCGCGCGGGGCTTGTGCCGGGTTCGTGGGAGGCCGTCGGGCGGGCGCGCGATGTCCGAATTCCGCTACCGACCTCGGGTCGGGAATGGCAGGCTGGAGGGGTGAACCCTTCCGACGCCACGAGACGCACGCCCGGCCGATCCGGAACGACCGGCCGCTCCGGCGTCGCAGAGCGCGGCGACGACCGCCTCGCCGACCCGGTCTTCGCCGAACGGTACCGAGCGATGAGCTCCCGCGACGCGCGGTTCGACGGCCAGTTCATCACGGGCGTGCACTCGACCGGGATCTACTGCCGGCCGAGCTGCCCGGCGGCGACCCCGCGGCCAGGCAACGTCTCCTTCTACCTGACGAGCGCAGCGGCGCACGAGGCCGGCTTGCGCGCCTGCAAGCGCTGCCTGCCCGACGCGGTGCCCGGCTCCCCTGACTGGAACACCAGGGACGACCTCGCGGCGCGCGCGATGCGCCTGATCGACGACGGCACCGTCGAACGCGACGGCGTACCCGGCCTCGCCCGCCGCCTCGGCTACACCCCGCGCCACCTCACCCGGGTACTCGTCGCCGAGCTCGGCGCCGGTCCTCTCGCCCTCGCCAGGGCGCACCGCGCCCAGACCGCGCGCCTGCTCCTGCTCGGCACCGCCCTCCCGATCAGCGAGGTCGCCTTCGCCGCGGGATTCGGCAGCGTTCGCCAGTTCAACGACACGATCGCCGCGGTCTACGAGCGCACCCCGGGGGAGCTGCGCCGCTCTGCCCGCGCGCCGCGTGCGGGCAACACCGCCGGCGCACCCCGGGCCGCAGCCCGGGCGGCGACCGCGGCCGAGGCGACCGCCACC